>NZ_JBFGZY010000005.1:0-47892 GCF_041586535.1 Psychromonas sp.
ATTGATTGCAGTAACTAGTTGTTCTAATTGCACAAAATCCTATGGAACGATTTTGAACAGCTTTAGCTGGCCACAAAGTGGTGAAGAACAGGACGTTCTGAATCAAATCAATAACAAAGACTAAAACGTAGTTTTATGTCTAACTAGCATTCATTTTAACAAGCATGAATGAGTAGATAATTATCGGATTTGGTATTACATATGTAAGCAGAATATTTTACAGATGGGTCCGCCGAACATCTTATCGGAGGAGATGAGGTAAATTTAGATTCTACCTTTATTGATTTAGATAAGCGTTATGACCATCATCATTAATAATGATTTTAACCGAAAAACTATTACCACTATTCTGGTTGGGCGCTGTTCCAGCGAGGTGATGTCTATACCTATAAATAAGCAGTTACACCATTTTCATCACGGTCTATTTTTTGGAAAAGCTTGTACTTTTCCTATTTCTAGCTTAATAAATGCGTATTTTTTCACTTCCACCCTATCTAACTTTCCATATTACTTCACAACGCGGAATCACCGAAGAGTGCTATTCATCAGTGCCGCAGATACAGATTCTTTTTTCTCGTAAATTTTTATCTTTAACTACGGATAGTTCGGTTATTCAATTGCATCGGTGTATGACTGCAGCCACTCAACTAAATTTGAAATATTATCGCCGTCATCATCATTCTGAGGATTTTCGGGCAGTGTCAAAACTCTCTTATTTTCTTCGACATAAACGTAACCGCCATTATCCATTTGAGAATCCAAATACTTTCCGGTATGCGTTCTCACCCCCTCAATGATTCGAGCATCAACAGCATCACGATGCAGTGGAAATGCGCCAACCCAGTCACTGATTGAGTTTTCAACTTCTGCTGTCGTTAGCGTCATTACATGATTTTCCCATACTCTGGGCACAGGTTGTAAAACGATCGGTAATCCATATGCACGAACTTCATGCAGCGGGCGATCTTCAAAGGATTTGTTATCAAGGAAATAAACCTTCGCTTCAGGGCTTCGGCTCGAAAAGAGTGCGCCCGCGCCCCCCTCGTAGCGATTTGCGGGATCTACTGGAAAATCCATTACATTGCCCACCATTGTTACATCTATTGGTAAATTCTGCACATGAACCGCGTATTCACCGGGATTGTAGATAAAGTTATTCACGTATTGCAACGTTCCGCCATCCATTCTCGGCGAACGCCTTTGGCAATGCCCGAATAAATTCCCGATAAGGGAAACCCTTTCACTATCTCGAATAAAGAGACAATACGCATGATCTCGTCCGTGAGCATTCAGACGTAGAGGCTCCGCAATAATAGAATCTCGAATTGTCAAATTTGACACTCCTCCAAAAACTGAGATAGCCTCATCGATAGACCAACTGACAGACATATTATCGAGTATAACGTTATACGTCCCCTCTGAATTGCGCCCACCGCGTACCACCATGGCATCCCCTTCTCGGGCGTCCTTCTTACTCATGATATTTAACTTATGATCGCGGTCGCCTAGACGAACGCGCATATGCTGTAAACAAACGTCGTGCGAATTAACTCTCAGTGCTTTGTGATAAAGTGAAATGCCTGGAGGCGGAGCCGTTTGTCCAGCAATCGTGACAAATGGCGAATTAATATCAAGCTTCGATTCTAATTTTATGGCACCGGAAACCTCAAAAACAATTGTTCTTGGCTCTTTCTGGTTTATTGCATCTCTTAATGATCCCACCCCACTATCATTGAGGTTAGTCACCTTAATGATTTTCCCTCTCAAACCACATACTGAATCAGTACCGAATCCTCCCTGATGAATAGGGCGTTTCGACTGCGTTCCAAAATTAGGTAAATATAAGCTGTTTGATGAAGTATAGGTTCCCTCGATAAGATCCTTATTGTTCCCAGTTACTTTCAATAAATCGAATTCCGATGCAGGCTCAATAACCGGCACTGTTACCCCCGACTTAGCAATTACCGGCAACTCTGCGCGGACTGTCAATGCAGCAAAGGAAATACAAGCAAAGATCGTTAACCATAACTGTTGTCTCAAAATAATTACTCTCTGTACAATTTCTGATAATTAAAGTTCGAGTTGCTTTCTCGCAACCAAGCCAGATAATGCGGAAAACACCTTATTTCAACTTCGCGTATTTTCTCGTCAATCCAACCTCAAAATGCTTAATTGACCAAGAATCTGCCGAACATGGTCAATTTTATCTATCAATTGATATTACCACTTATCAATCGGTTATGATTGAAGTTTATCATTTTAGCAATGTAAACATATGTCACTCCCAATAACTAAATAACACTGAATTAAATCTGATATGAGCCTCTAATTATAATTGCATTCAGGTACCTCATCCTCTAACAATGCAGCGGCGATATTATGAATACTCCAATCTATTAGATATCTACCCCCATGATACTTCAAGATGCAAAGTCAGCAAGGCAATTTGCACCGAGCTCCTGAAGCACCATATAGTTTAAAAAACGAACGCCAGAGCTGACTAAAAATCGCTCAGGCAAGGCGTGTTAGCGAAGGAATAGAGATCTCTGTCGAGCTGACACAACGCAGAATGAACGATTTTTAGGCGCTCCCGAATGGCGAGGCCCAAAGGGTTCGGCTAAAAGGGTTTTACGCTTTTTTGCGAGGTATTTTCTTAAATCAACAGGCGTCACACCTCTCACCACGGTAACAACGAGCCATATCGAACAAAAATCAACCTAAAGATATAAACAGCCTCCGAAACAAGAGACGCTACTTTAATTGTTGTAGTTTCAATAATTGGGTCTAAGCTAATAACAGAGTAGCTAATTAATATAAAAACATTTGTAGTTAAATTTATGTTTGCAAGTAATTATTCGCCCCCCTAGCACATAGCATTCAGCCAGTTCGGGAAATAATTACTTATGTTCTCTGGTTTATTTTGTCAGCTTTATTTGCAGGTAGCGAGGAAGGTACTGATCTCGATAATCGAGTTGAAATGGTAATGAATATTTCAGCGGGAGGCCTTCAATATTTAAGTGATGATAAGTTATTTATTTCCAGATAAAAAACAACGGCCGTTTATTGATACATTAATGGAATAATGGAGTGAAATGATTGTGAGTCAACTAATTAGCGATTTCCTCATTCAAGTAAATGAGCAAAAAGTACCTTATGTCCATTGCAAAAACAATGCGAATATAGAGCGCGCGCTATCAGGCGACAGTGATCTTCATTTACTGTTTGAACATGGTCGAAAAGAAGAAGTTAAGTCAATTTTTGCTCTGTTAAATATCGTTGCAGTCGACTCATATAAAGATAATTGCCAGTCTGAAATAAAAAATTATATAGGATTTGATACCGCATTAAATAAACTTATTCATTTCCATGTATATTTTAAATTATCAGTTGGGTACGACTTCGATAACAATTATCTGTTACCCATTGAAAATAGCTATTTAAAGTCCAGATATAAATATAAAAATATTTACCTCCCTCGTATTGAGAATGAATATATATTATCAGTGGTTAGATTAATTTTAAGAAATGGTCTTTTACCCTTCTCTCTATATACTCTTAGCAATAAAATAAAAATGTGGAAACACTCAAAAAAAACAGGGGTTATAATTGGCCCTGATTATAAAGAATTCCAATTTCTTGAAAAGAAAATCAATAGAGATCAAGTTAAAAAATTACTTGAATGCGATTTTTGTTTTATAAATCAGGAGTTATTTGCAGACTGTGAGCGAGTCGTCAAAAATAATAATAGCCTTAAGTCATATTTTAAAGCTAGCTTAGCATTGAAAGCAGCGTTCAAATCAATGCGGGACAATGGCATAACTAAATCCTATCTTTTGTCACTAATAAGAATAAGCCAATCCCGTTATAAGAACCTTCTAAGGAAAATTTTCAAATATAACTCTTTTACTTACGTCCCCAGGAATGGAGGACGAGCTTTTGCCTTTGTTGGTGCAGATGAAGCTGAAAAAAGTACTACTATAGATCTCTTAAAAGATACGCTATCAAAGTATTTTAAGGTTCAAGTTATTCATATAGAAAGACCAAATAGGAGCTTTTTAGGGACGATACTAAAAATACCAATCAAAATATCCAACAGAGTTATGCCAAATGATATGAACCTTGCTTTGAGCTACCTTGCACTTGCTGTTGATAGGCTCAGCGAATTTAGAAGAGCCTGCAAGTTAAGAGAAAATGGATATATTGTTTTACTCGATAGGATTCCGTTAAAAGGAATTACAGGGGTGGATTCTCCAGGAATAAGAGTCAATATCGGCACTAAATTTGAATTTTTATCTCACCTTGAAGAGGCTATTTATCAAAAAATAAATGGAGTAGATGAGCTGTTTATTCTGAAGTCAGCTCATGATATTGCACTTTTTCGCCAGCCTGAAAGTGAAGCAAATGAACTGCGTTTTAGTTCAGAACAAATATCGAATAATGATTGGCAACCTCCTTATGCAAAAGTAATTGACACAGGAATTACAAATGTAAAAGAGCTTCAGGGAGAAATACTTAACTTTATTAACAAAAGCTTATGCAAAAAATATGATTTTATTGAAATTATTGGTTTAAATGGCACTGGTAAATCAACATTAACAAATGAAATAAAAAATAAACATGCCAATGTAACTTCTGCAATTCCTCTTAAGAAATATAAATTATTTTTATTTTTATCTGCTTTAATCTCAATACCCTGGTTTTTTAAGGCTTATCTGAAAACAAAAAGCCTTGAAGTGTCTAAGAATGTTATGCGCTTATTTACATCCATAATGATCATTGAGTACTGGAAGTTTACTAGCTATAACCCGGCATCTAATTTTATTTTGGATCAAGGTCCATTTTTTCAGATTGCAGTGTTGAGAAAAGAAAATATTTTAAAAAGCGATTTGTGCGAGAAGTTAGTCAATTCTTATATCAAGAATATTATCTATTTAAGTGCTGAACATGAGATTCTCTGGCAACGGGTGAAAAATAGAAAGAATCAACCTTGCAGATCCCAAAAGATGAATAAAATAGAATTTATAGATTTTTGCTCTCGTTATAGCCGAGCATTTAATTCGTTATCTAGCCACAATATAAAAAGAGTAGATACTACAAATATTTCCACTTTAGAGTTGTTGAATGTACTGAAAGGAGAAGGAATTATATGCAAGTAATACGGAAATTATACGAATTTTATTATCGGAAACAGTATCCGATCGAATATGCGAAAAAAATTGGGGTAAATATCGGAAACAATTGTCGTTTAATCGACGTTTCCTTTAGTAGTGAGCCCTACTTGATAACGCTAGGCGATCATGTTTCTGCAACAGCAGTTCGTTTTGAAACACATGATGGAGGAGTATGGGTTTTCAGGGAGGAAGATCCTAAAATCGATAAAGTAAATACAATTACAGTAGGTAATAATGTTTTTCTGGGCTACAAATCAATCATTTTACCTGGGGTTACCATCGGTGATAATGTTGTTATTGGTGCTTACTCGGTGGTCAGTAAATCGATTCCTTCAAATTGCGTTGCTGTCGGCGCCCCTGCAAGGCCAATTAAAGATATTAATACTTATAAGAAAAATATATTACTGGATTGTGATAGCACAAAAGAATTATCCAAGGAAGATAAGAAACAATATTATTTGAAAAAATATATGAATAAAAATAATATATCAATGAATTATGATAATTCAGAAGAATTATCCAATGAAGATGAGAAACTATATTATTTGGAAAAATATATGGGTAAAAATGATTAAAGCTGTGATAAAAAAGCTACAACTGCTTATTTATAATTTTATTATTTGAAAAGATAAGCAGTTATGGTTTAGAAACCGTTTACTCAATGCTTACGCTCTCAAGGGGCTAAGGTAAGCGCCCAAGGAGCGCTACATTTGAAGCTTTAATTGATCGCGGTGTTCATAGTCTTTCGGTTACGCATATAACCTTTTTTATATTAGTCCGCCTCATTCAAGGCGGATTAATCTTTAAGACGACATTAATATCCCGCATTAAGCAGATGCAAGCTCATCTTCTGCCTGAGATAATAATGCAAACTCTTCTTCAGCTGTTGTTGCAACCAGGTTGTTACGACCAATTAAGAAGTAATAGGCCATACCGACCACAAATAGCGCCAATGTGAACAGGAATGCACGAACGTCATAGGCATATACCCCGGTAAGTGCAACCAGAGACAGTACAAATGAGATCCCTGAAGTCACAATACCACCCGGTGTTTTATATGGACGTTGCAATTCAGGCTGTTTGATGCGCAGCAGAATGTGGCTACCGGACATCATAGCATATGATACTGTCGCGCCGACAACCGCCATTGACAAGATCAGGTCACCTTCACCCGTTAGCGAAATCACGAATCCTAAAATAGCAGGATAGACTAGTGCACGTACTGGTACTTTACGCTTGCTGGTTAATGACAGGTTTTGCGGTAAATAACCTGCGCGTGACAATGCAAATACCAAACGGCTATAACCGTAAATGATAGAGAAAAATGATGCGATTAATCCCGCCAGACCCAATATGTTAACCATAGTTGCAACATTATTGTGTCCCGTCATTTTCAGTGCATCCACAAGTGGGACCGCACTATTTCCGATAACTTCAGCACCGGAAGCACCTGTTACCAGTACAACAACCAGAACCGCAGTAAACAGAAGAAAAATCATTGCAGCAATAATCCCTTTCGGCACATCTTTGGCCGGATTTTTTGCTTCTTCAGCCGCTAAAGGCACCCCTTCCACAGCAAGGAACAACCACATCGCAAATGGCAGCGCTGCCCATACACCGTAATAACCCATTGGCAGGAACTCTGTTCCGCTGGCTACAGGTGCGATATCAAATAGACGTGTCGCATCAAATTCCGGCAATAATACAACGCCGGTTGCAATAATAGCTAACACAGCAAGCCCACTGATCACCATCATCACTTTCAGAGCTTCACCGGCGCCAAAGATATGAATACCCACAAAAGCGAGGTAGAACAATGCGTAGACCATAGGCCCATCAATTCCGAGCAATTCATTAACGGCTGATCCGATGAAAATAACAATCGCAGCGGGAGCAAGTGAATATTCGATTAAAACGGCAAGCCCGGTAAGGTAGCCACCAACAGGTCCCATCGCCTGACGGGCAAAACTGTAACCACCGCCAGCAGCTGGAATCGCCGCCGACATTTCAGCAAGCGACAAGACCAAGGTTAAGTACATGATGCCCATCAGTACTGCAGCAACTGCAAAGCCACCCCAACCAGCCTGCGCAATACCAAAATTCCATCCCGCAAAATCACCCGAGATAACATAGGAAACCCCAAGACCGGCAAGTAAAATCCACCCTGCGGCCCCTTTTTTCAACTGCCTTTGAGCTAGATACTCTTGATTATTTGACATAATATTTTCCTCTTAAGTAACGATTAATTTGTTAAACAAAATTGTTGTGTAGTGGTGCTTTCAAGCGGTAAATCTTCACTGCGATCTTTCAATTTGACGCCTGATAATTTAATCCGCTGCGACTCATTGAGTAAGTAACTACACTTATGTGCCGCTGCCGGGTATGGCAATCCCTCCGGCCTGATATTAGAAATACAGTTGCGCAGCGAATCTTCAGTACCACGTTTAGCACTCCATGTAAGGTACAGCCCCATACTATCCGGGGAACTTAGCCCCGGACGTTCACCAATCAGTAGTATCACTTGCTTCGCATTAAGCCCTTCACAGACATCATCGCCGACCGCCACCCGGCCTTGTTCGACAACGTAAATAGGTGCAATTTTCCACTTCTTATTTGCCTCCTTATGCAGACTAGTAATTAATATTTCTAAGAATGGTTTGGCATGATTAGCAATCGCGTAGGAAGACAGACCGTCAGCAATCACAAAAACCAGATCATAGGGCTCACCTACGCACTGTTGCTGCACTTTATAGATAGATGCTTCGTCGAGCCGCCGGCCAAGATCCGGGCGCTGCAGATACTCCATTCGATCCCGCGCTTTACTGTGCAGTTTTTGTACCGGTAAATAAGGTTGTAAAACATCAGCCTGTGCAAATTTCGCGCACAACTGCTCAACATCCAGCGGCACATGAACAGCATCGATTGCTTGAGCATGCGAAAGTTGAAAACGCAGCAGCTCCTCGGTAGGGATACTGGTCCCTACCCTGCCGAGTCCTATTCGGGCTTTGGTAAACTGGCGTAACTTTTCCCAGGGATCTTTATGGACAATCTCCTGATTGATTGACACTACATTATTCATGATGCCTCCTTAATCATTTTTAATGGCCGAGAAAAGCAATCAGGTAAATCATTGTTTAACTGAGAACTGCTATCTTGTGGTGATATATCCATCTTTTTCAACCAGTTATCAAACTCTGGTGCCGGGCGAAGGCCCAATGCCTGGCGGGCATAAAGCGCATCATGGAAAGAGGTCGTCTGGTAATTAAGCATGATGTCATCGGATCCCGGAATCCCCATAATAAAAGAGCATTCCGCCACCCCTAACAGGGTCAGCAGGTTATCCATATCATTCTGATCGGCATAGGCATGATTGGTGTAGCAGATATCACATCCCATCGGCAGACCGAGCAGTTTGCCGCAAAAATGATCTTCTAATCCGGCACGGATGATCTGTTTACCATCAAAGAGATATTCAGGCCCAATAAAGCCGACCACGGTATTAACCAGTAGTGGATTGAACTTACGTGCCAGCGCATAAGCACGCGTTTCGCAAGTCTGCTGGTCAACGCCATGATGACCATTGGCTGACAGCGCACTGCCCTGCCCGGTCTCAAAATACATGACGTTATTGCCCACGCTGCCGCGTTTTAATTCCAATGCTGCCTGATACGCTTCATCAAGCACATTGAGATTGACGCCAAAGCCTGTATTTGTCGCTTCAGTACCACCAATAGACTGGAAAACCAGGTCGACCGGCGCACCTAACTCAATTGCTTCGATGGTATTGGTGACGTGGGTGAGCACGCAGGATTGGGTCGGGATTTGATAATGCTGAATCACATCATCCATCAGCTTCATCAGCTTAACCGCCTGCGATACGCTATCCGTTGCCGGGTTAATACCGATCACCGCATCACCACTGCCGTACATCAAGCCGTCGAAAATAGAAGCTGCGATGCCATTAACATCGTCTGTCGGATGATTAGGCTGCAGGCGTGTAGATAAATGCCCGGATAAACCAATCGTATTACGGAATTGGGTGATAATGCGGCACTTCTTGGCAACCAGAATCAAATCCTGATTACGCATGATTTTGCTCACCGCGGCGACCATTTCCGGGGTGATCCCCGCGCGGATTTTTGCCAGCTCCAGTTCAGTGGTGGTTTCTTGTAACAGCCAGTTACGGAAATCACCTACAGTGAAATGGGCAATCTCGGCAAAGGCAGCAGGATCATGCTCATCAATAATCAATCGGGTAATTTCATCACTTTCATAGGGAATAAGGGTTTCCTGCAGAAAAACCGTCAGGGGTAAATCTGCGAGCAGCATTTGCGCCACCGCGCGCTGCTCCGCGGAGAGTGCGGCAACCCCGGCAAGCTGGTCTCCGGATCTTAAAGGAGAGGCCTTTGCCATCAGATCGGCAAGACTGTCAAATTGATAGACATGGCCGCCGAGTTGATAACGATATTTGGACATAGTAAATACCTCGAGTCTTAATTAGGCGCAAACTTTGCACGTAAACTTTGTAATAGAATCTAAGTAAGTCGAAGCGAATATTGTTCCAAACTAATAACGCAATTGTGCAAAATTGGAAAACACCTTCAAAACAAACGCTTAGTTAAAGCAAGCATCAAAGCGGTGCATCAACCCGGGAGGGCGCAAATAATGGCTATTTCACAACCGCTTCATAACAGGTCATCAATTGCACTACAAAGGTGCAAATCATTCACTTTTGATGTCAACCAGCAGGCTGAAAGTCTGGTGCAATGGCAGCAGCACTATAACCAGCACAGTAGCGGCACATTTAATGGTTACCTGGATGAATTGAAGTTAGGGGGAATACATCTATTTGAAGAGTTTACTAACCAGACGCTGCTGCAACAGTGTTGCGTAAATGAAAACAGTGTATGGCTGGGCTTCTCACTGCAGAGCCAAAGACCGAAAATAAACAACAATGAGATTGGTGACGGGCAATTAATGATTCGCCCGTCCGGGGTAGAGTTTGAGCTGATCACCCCGCAGAACTTCCATATTTTTGGTCTGGTGTTGGACCGAGAAGCCATATTGCATGAAATGAGCGGACTCGATGCAGAGCTGTGGCTGAACCATTCCAATAAGATGTTAGTCTCTGAGGCGAATAACCACGTCAGTTACGAACTGGCCAAATTGATTCAGCTATTGCTCAATGACAATATTAATAGCGCGGGACAAAACGCTCTGTTAGATGCCAACAACCCATCCAGATTAAAGAGATTAAAACCACTGATTGCATCAAAGCTTGCCGATCTGCTGGCACAAACAGAATCGGGTTTAAAAGAGGTACAGGTACAACGGCCAACAAAACAGAGAGTCATAACGGCAATAAGTCGTTATATTGAGCAAACCGGCGACTATCCGCTGACCATTACAGAGCTGTGTAAAATTGCGCATGTCAGCAGGAGAACGCTGCATTATTGTTTCGAACAGGAACTCGGTGTTTCACCAGTGCAGTATATTAGAGACTGCCGGCTCAACGAGATAAGACGCATTTTATTAAAAAATGAAACTGAGGTGCGGATCTCTGATCTGGCTGTTGATTTTGGATTTTTCCATATCAGTACCTTCAATGCGCATTACAAGCAGTTATTCGGCGAAACACCTGGACAGACTATACAGCGGGCGGCAAACTACCAAAACATCACAACGCAAAGCCTGATTATCAGTGCATAACCATTGTGTCAGCAACACAAGATCACCGCAGCCAATATTCACAGGGCAAGGTATCATACCAAATCCGATAACTATCTACTCATTTATACTTGCTAAAATGAATAGATAATTATCGGATTTGGTATAAGTCATCTTAGAATATATTAATTAGCTCTAACCGAATTGATTTAAATCTCACTTTTGATTTAATCTGCGCTTTATATACTGAAATTTCAGCGATAGGATTTCAACTGATTAAATATCTATCTTTGAGGGCTGGGAAAACAGGAAAAGACAAAGAGAAATAACTATTATTCAATGGGATAAAACTGTTTACAAAAAATCCGCAGTAACGTTTTGGTTAGACTGCTAATGGTAAAGGTGAGATTGATATACGCGTTACACAAGCACCCAATTACAAGTTGCAGATGTTGTCCAATATAAAAAAGAAATAGTTCTGCTCACCCTTTTGAAATCCTATTTTGCTGCACTGAAAATAGAACAGCAATCAGAACATTATATTGATTGTTTTTGAATCGGCAGCGCTATCTGTTTGTTCATTACCGGATAATCTTTCAGGATATCTTTGGATAAAATCAATAAAACAGTCAGCCATTGATGCCACGGTTACCGTTCCTAATCCTCTCATCTTGGTTAGCGCGTCATACCCCTCTTTCCCTTTCATGGTATACGCTGAAGAGGTGCCAAGGTAATATTTCTCAGGCTCTACAGCAACCCAGTCACCTGCACCGGTAAAGAGTTTCAGATTAATAACTCTGCTGCCCATCAGGTTTTCCGGCTTATATATATAGTCGAGATTATGTGCGTAAGGATAACTTCCCGAACCCGTTCCTATCACGCCATTGCTAGTCGCATTGTTGATTGCCCCCTCAAGTGCCAGCGCAATATTTTTTCCTTTCAGCTCATAGACTCCTATCGGAACGGCAAAAGGAAGCAGTTTACCTGCAATATCTGCAATAGTAATATCTCCTGCATTCAAAGAGGTGCGGATCCCACCGGCGTTATGAATAGCGAAATCAACGGCGAAACCTTTTTCTTTCATCATATGCGCAAAGGATTCGGCAACCAGCGGAGCGATTTCGCTTGCCCCCTGATCGTCTGGTATGCGCACATGGCGTAACGCCTGAGAGGCAGTGCCGATTTTGGTGTTCTGTAATTCACGGACTCTGGGAATATATTTGTCCTGCAGAAGACTATGCAGTTTTGGATCTTTTTTACAGAACACCACATTTTCATGTTCCCGAAGATACTTATCTGCCTTCTGGTGTAAGTCATCCTGAAAAGTTTCCTGCAAACTTGGGTCGTTCCATAAACGGCTGCCAAACAGCAACTCATTTTTACCCGAAAAATGGGTAACCTTTCCCCCGGCATCAAAATCAATATGGCAATGCCCTATGCTCTGAGCATGCCAGCCAGCGTGTACAATATGTGTCCCATTTACCTTAGTGCCATACTCCTCTTCCTTAGCAAAGCCAAGTGAAGAGAAGTCCCCCTGCAGAGTATGCGTGTGCCCGCCGATGATAAGTCCAATTCCCTGCGTTGCGGCGGCCAGCTCTTTATCGGCCTGGTAACCGAGATGGCTGATAAGAATAATCTTATTGATTCCCTGCGCGTGAATGGCAGCGATGGTGTTCTCCGCTGTTTCCAGAGCATTAACAAAAGGGGTATCGGGATCCACATTGGCGATTTCAGACATTTTATCCAGAGATAAGCCAAAGATTGCCACCGGCTCACCCTCTGCCCTATTTAAGATCCAGTTAGCCGTTTTATTTTCGGCATTGTAAGATTTTAGCTTTGCCTTGCCGGTTAACTTTTTAGCTTTGTTTGACAGTTCATTACTGATATCCCAGTTTCCCGCCAGTAAAGGAAAATTAATACGATCGAGAAACTCAGCGACCGGTTCGTTACCCATATCGAGCTCGTGATTTCCTATCGCCATTGCATCTATTGCCAGTGCGTTGAGCATATCAGCATTGGCCTCCCCCTTAAAAAGAGAGAAATAAAGGGTGCCCTGAAAACAATCTCCGGCATGGAAAAACATAAACTCGCGGCTATTGATTCTGGCTTCTTCTTTAATCTGACCCGCGCGGGTTGCTATGCGTGCAAAACCCCCATTGCTGACGTAGGGCGACACCTTACGTCCGTCAAACTCTAAATCAATCTGCAGAGACTGAGGTTCAAAATAGGAGTGGGTATCATTAATATGCGCCAGTGTCATTCTGACTGGCTGATGTGTTTTTTTCATATTTCTTCTTTTGTTTTTTATTCCCTCATATACTAAGCCATTCATTATTACAATGTAATGAAAATATTGATTTTACTGAATCTATTGTTGATCTGCTATTTGACACGGGAACAAACCATAACCGGCAGCTAACTCTTCTGAGTGAAAATTGATCAGGCAAATCCCTCTCTCCCAAAACCGGGCAGAAAAACTATTTTTTCAACGTTAAAGTGATTTAAACAGGACGTTGCCGCAAATTGACCTTCGTTTTATCCTGCGCCTAATCACTTGCTTCTTTCTTTATCTAACAAGGTTCGTTTGCGCTCAAGCCCCCATCGATACCCCCCCAGTGCACCATCACTCCTCAGGACGCGATGACAAGGGATAAGCACGCCAATTGGATTTTTGCCGCAAGCCGTTCCTACCGCACGTACAGCCTTTGGATTGTCAATTTGCTCAGCAACTTCAGCATAGCTCACCACATCTCCCTCTTTGATGCTCAGTAAGAACTGCCACACCTTAACCTGGAATGCTGTCCCCCTCATGTCCAGGGGAACATCGGGTCTGGGAGCTCCTTGGCTGAGGTGTTTGTCTAAGGCCTCCATCCAGTTATCCAGTTCAGATGCATTCTGTGCTGCAGAAAGGACAAGTTCGGCTTTGGGAAACTCTTTAGACAACAGGGAGAATAAAGAGCTTTCATTGTCACCGAACTGCACCGAGCAGATCCCTTTACCGGTAGCGGCCATTATCATCAGTCCGAGCGCGGTCATGCGGCAGGCATAATGAATGACCTCACCATCGCCCCCGGCACGGTAAGCCTTAGGCGTCATCCCTATATTTCGCGAAGCTTCCCCGTACACTCTACTGATAGAGCCAAATCCTGACGAGTAAATGGCATCTGTAACACTATCACCTCCTTTTAATAAACGCTTGAAATGACGCATTCGAATTGCATCTTGGTAATGTTTGGGGGAGATACCAAATATCTCTTTGAATACTCTTTGTAATCTGGAGGGAGAAAGCCCGGCAATCCCCGCTAGTTGCAACAGCGTTATTTTCTCTTCGATGTGCTCTTCAATATAATCAGCCACTTCAATAATTTTTTCTATTCGTGCATTTTTTCCCGCAGGGCAGCAGCGTTTGCAGGGGCGAAATCCAGCTTGCAGAGCAGATTCAACAGCAGAAAAAAATCTGATATTTTCCGGCTTAGCGGCTTTAGTGGGGCAAGAAGGCTGGCAGAAAACACCCGTCGTAATAACGCCGTAGTAAAACAGCCCATCAAAGGACGCATCTCTGCTCTCTACCGCCTTTCTCATTGCCTTTTCAGATGGCATTGGCATCAATTGCATTCTCCTTTTAGTCGCTGTTGCTGATACAGTGATCTCACCATAAATCTACCTGCCCTGCTATCCGATTCTTGCTGAATAATTCTAAATAGCCCAAAGTGGAATAGCACGCAATATTCAGATGTTTTGGAAAGCGGATTAACGCTAATATGAACTCATATCAAAATAGAGAAAACGGAACTTATTATGAAATCTCCTATCAGCAACGCTATCAACTCAAAAGTATGGTTCATGCTTATTCTACTTTCTATATTATGGGGAGGCTCATTTTTCTTTGTCGGTATCGCGGTTAATGACCTTCCTCCGTTAACTATTGTCGCGCTGAGAGTAAGCATTGCTGCCCTGGTATTATGGGCTATCGCATTTATGATTGGTCTTCGTCCGCCAAAAAGCCTGAAAATATGGGGTGCTTTTGTTGCTATGGGATTACTCAATAATGTTATCCCGTTTGTCCTTATTGTATGGGGGCAAACACAAATCGCATCTGGATTGGCAGCGATTCTTAACGCAGCTACGCCTATATTTACAGTCGTCGTAGCAGGTCTTTTACTGCCTGACGAACGGCCGACACCACTCAAATTAATGGGAGTGGTGATCGGCTTTGTCGGCGTGGTCGTGATGATAGGTATGCCAGCTTTAGGTGGTGATAGCAAACTCTTTGCTCAACTTGCCATCGTTGCCGCTACAATAGCCTATGCCTTTGCAGGGGTCTATGGCCGCCGCTTTAAGGCTCTTGATATCAACCCGGTGGTCACAGCAGCAGGACAAGTAACGGCTTCAACCCTTGTCTTATTACCCATTGCCTTTATGGTGGATGGTACAATTGATATAAGTGCAACAAGTAAAAATACCTGGATGGCCATTACGGGACTCGCTGTTATGTCGACGGCAGTTGCCTACGTGCTCTATTTCAAAATACTTGAACTGGCGGGCGCAACTAATGTATTACTGGTAACACTCCTGGTTCCTGTTTCGGCGGTTTTTCTTGGTTCGCTGTTTCTAAACGAATCATTGCAGCTTATTCACTTTCTGGGAATGTTATTGATTGCACTGGGCTTATCAGCTATTGATGGGCGACTATGGCTGCGTTTGATAACTGCTTTAGCTTAACCGCTAATCAACACCTTAAGGGTACGAACATGGATAAAGAAACGATACGCCGTGGAATGCAAGCGCTTAGCCTTGTAGATCAAGATGTTAAGCATGCCCTTATAGAATTTGGGCTGCCAGCAGTACGGATGAGAGCAAGCGGCTTTGAAGCTTTTCTTGTCATTATTGTTAGCCAACAGTTGTCGACTAAAGTGGCAACGATAATTATGCAGCACCTGATTGCCTTAATGCAGGAGTAATACCAAATCCGATAATTATCTATTCATTTTTGTTTGTTAAAATGAATGCTAGCTTCGTTATTTATTTTGTAATTAGAACAACTAGTTACTGCAATCAATGCCTTGCTTTCATCCATTTTTCCTGCGCCTAAATAGATCATCTAATTAACGGAATTGGTATAACACCTGAGCGGCTTATGGAAATCAGCGAGCAAAGTCTTCGCGAGGCAGGTTTGTCTTTTCGAAAAATTGAGTATGCCAAGGGTCTGGCTGAGGCAGTGCTCAATGGCAGTTTGGATATTGACGGCTTGGCTACATTAAGCAACGAAGAGGCTATCCAAGCCATCACCAACCTCAGAGGGTTTGGCCGTTGGAGCGCCGAAATCTATCTGCTGTTTTCCATGGGCAGGAAAGATGTTTTTCCGGCAGATGATCTGGGGGTATTAGTTGGTTTAAAGCAATTAAAGGGGCTTGCAGAAAAACCGACGGCAAAGCAGGCGCGTGAAATAGTAAACCACTGGGCGCCATGGAGAAGTATCGGAGCATTGTTTCTGTGGCACTATTATCATCAGCATACTGAATAGTCACGGAATCAACAGCAGCACAAATGTGCGGTAGTTAAAGTTTTTTGGCAAATAGATGCTCAGACGCAGTGGCTCAGAAACTCCCGGCTGCTGCCTCGGGTTTGGCAAAACCTATTATCCACGCCCTTTACCAGCCTGTACCGATAGAAGGGCTACAACTGGTGTTGCCCCCTTGTTTTGAGTGACGCCCTACCCAAAGGGTGGTCACGAATTTACCACGCTGTTGGGTAATGCCGATGCGGCACTCTACCAGGCCAAAGAGAAAGGCAGGAACAAGTTATAATTTATGTGCAAACTTATCTTTACCTAAAACTTTACCTGCTCAACTTTATAAAGCCCACCCAGCACCATAAACTCCTGCTCCCCTTCCAGACTGCGCGGCAGTAGCGACTCGAAACAGGCGATTTTGCACAGCGGTACCCGGACGGAAAAAACCTTAGAGCCGAAACGCAGTGCCGACTCCGGATCCGAGGTAAAGGAACTGAGGTTATTGAACAGCTTAACCGGATAACCGTCAATCAGATACTCTGAGGGCTCGGTGCAGCCCCTGTAGAGTGTGAGATGTTCAGTATCCGGGTAACGCAGACGCAGCTCCTGCTGGCAAAAGCAATAAAGTAGATCCAGCTGTTCAAAAAGTTCATTGGTATTATAAGTTGCTCTGCTGCACTTTTGCCGAAAGCGCAGGTATTGCGGGCTGTCCGGCCCCGGCAGCAGCTCCTGATGAAAACAGGTGAGCAGACCGAAACGCGATTCCACCCAGCTACGCCAAGCAGCACCCTGATCGTTATCCGAGTCAAATAACCAGCCCAGCAGCAGACGACGATAGTTTATCTTAGGTCGGGGGGGAGGATCGGCTGCCTCTTGTGCTCCGGAACTGCCCTTTAACAAATGAAAACGCGATGTCATAAACCCTCGAAAATGGTTAGCGCGGATCTCAGCAGTGTCTGCGCTCTTCAGCATATTGAATAAATTTGGATAGAGGATGGCAATACCGTCGATCTCCACCGGAATCGGCTGCTCCTGGTAGGCCAGGCTGGCCAGAAGCCTGGAGGGAACATTACAATGGTTAAGCGGCAGTGAGATCTGTTTCAACAGACTGACTTCGCTTTCGCTGAGGGAATAGATAGGCGCGTCCATAGAGGCAACCTTAGATACCGGCTGCAGATCAGACATTGCGCAGCGCTTGTACATAGAGGCGATCTGACAGTGCGACAATTTGCTCATGCTGATGCAGCGCCGCCAGCCAGTCCTGACGGATCTGCATATGGCCGTAGTATGCCCCGGCCATTTGACCGGCAATCGCAGCCGTGGTATCGGCATCATTGCCTAAATTAGCAGCCGCCAGCACACAGGACTCGAAAGAATCTGTCTTGAGGAAGCACCACAGAGCAGACTCTAAACTCTCAATAACAAAGCCGCTACCGGTAAGCCCCTGATAGGGTTTATCGAGAAAAGCACCGGACTTTATGGAGCGGATCTCATCAGTTTGCGGAGTATATTCGATACAACTAAAGGCTTGTTTCTCGCTGCCATTTATCAGGCTCACCAGAAACAGCGATAAATAACGGCAGGCATCGACACAAAGTGGCGATCCATGGGTTGTCCGGGAGCTTTCTCCGGCATAATGGACGGCCTGCAGCGGTTGCTGCTGATAGAAAATAGGCACGGGTGCCAGGCGCATAATCGAGCCGTTGCCGGAACTCCAGCGTCCCTTGGCTCCGGCAAAGGGATCGCCGGTTTTCTGAAAACGGCGCAGCGCAGAAGACACACTGACACCGACATCGAAACAGGTCCCGATGCTGCTCATATAACCGTGATCCAGCCAGTTACAATAACGCTGCATCTGATCCAGGGCGTTAAAACCAATGGATTCAACCAGACTATGACCAAGGCATAAGGCCATTGAGGTATCATCTGTCCAGTAGCCCTTTTTCAGGCAAAAATGTCCGCCCCCGACCATATCGGTAAGAGGTTTAAAGGTGCCCGGAGGTCGAAACTCCAGTGTTGTACCGACAGCATCCCCCACGGCCAGTCCAACCAGGCAGCCCCTGGATTTATCCTGAAGATACATACTGTGATCTGCTAACTCAGAGAAAACCGTCATAACCACTCTTAATTCAAAATAATTGCAATATGACTAACAGTAGCAAATATCATTCCATATTTAACTTATTGGTTTTTAATATAAAAAGGTAAAAATCATCATTAATGAATGCAGCAGTCGAACTGGATTGTTGCAACTCTGACAAATTAAATACAACAGAGCCGCAATAATGCGGCCCTTTTTAAACTTGCAGTTAATCGCAAAAATAACTCAACCTTTGCAGCATGTTCTGGTCTTAACTACCATATCTAAAGGCTCTGCCGGCGGCTTGATCGCTTTTTCTTTTACCACCAGCTCTCCGAGCTGATCCCAGCGGTAAGTGGGACCGTCCATACACACCAGATCATCGGCAACATAGCAGTGGCCACAAAGGCCGACGCCACAATGCATTCGGCGCTCCAGTGAAAGCCACAGCCGGTCGGCAGGGTGACCATGGTCTATGACAATTTTACAAACAGCTTCCATCATCCCCTCCGGACCACAAGTCATCACATGCTCAAAAGGTCCGTGCTCTGATTCGATGTAATGCAGGTTATCCACCAGTTTGCGTCCATGCATATACTCGCCGTCGGCATTTTCAAGATCGTCAACAGCCTGATAAAGCGTACACTGATCCTGCCAGCGGGAACGCTCCTCCTTCATTACCAGCATGGCTATATTTCGGGCACTGAAATAAACAACAGGATCTGAGCCGGCAGCAATCAAAGCATCAATTTTGGCGGCAACCGGTGCCAGCCCACATCCCCCGGCAATCACCAGAACCTTTGTGCCGCTCAGATCCGGCCAGCCTTTACCAAAAGGACCACGCGCGCCAAACAGAGCACCTTCCTGATGTTCAAACAGTGCCTTTGTCAAAGAGCCGATGCAGCGAATGAGCGCCACAAACCGCCCATCCTCGTCCGGCATCCCCGCATAGGTAAAAGCCGCCTCTCCATATCCGGGAATAGACAACATAAAAAACTGACCGGGTTGTACCTTTTTAGGGTCCGCAAACTCAGGCAGCCCTTTGCTTTTATCTGCCGGTTCAAAGGTAAAATGAACAATATCCTGCCCGTCCGCATAACGCCTGACCAGACGGATCGATTGAGGGGTTAAATTAAGCATTAGAAATCTTCTCCATAATAGAATGAACGCCTACCGAGCCCGGACAGACGGTTTCACAGCGACCGCAGCCCGTGCAGCCAAAACGCCCCATCTTTAAGGCGATATCTTCAGAAAATTTGTGGTACCAAAAACGATACATACGACGACCCGCTTCCGCTGATGGATTCGCTCCGCTGGCCTCTTTCTGAAAGCCTTCCAGCTGGCAGGAGTCCCATACGCGCTGGCGTCGATACTTGTCATCTTCTTGAAGATCCCGGGTTGTGTAACAGCTGCAGGTCGGACAGATCTGACTGCACCCTGAGCAGCTGATACACTGATGCGCAAACTGCTGCCAGTGCTCGTCGGGAACGGCGCGGGCATTGATTCTTTGAATACCGTTGATAATGTGGGTATCACTTTTAAACCCCGCTTCGCTATGGCGGCGGTTCATTTCACGCCAGGATTTCCAGCTGCTGTCGGCGGGGCGCAAATCCATTCCGGATACCGCGGCGCGACCATTATTACTGCTGCAGATCAGCCACCAGCCCTGCATATCACCGCCGATCGTCGGCATTGGCGTAAGAATCAAATCCGCGATATTTTCATTCACTTGCGGACCGGCATTAACACTGCGGCAAAAACCGTTCTCACAGGGGGCGGAACAGTCGATACCCACCAGCAGGGTTTTCTGCCTGCGCGCCTGATAATAGGGATCCTGCTGAAAATGTTTGTCCTGATAAGAAATCGCCACTAAATCACAGGCTTTTACACCGAACAGCACTTGTGAACCATGCTTGGGTTTTGTCGTTGCAAAGGTCTCACTATCAAAAACAAACAGTGATTCCTGCTCTGAGAAAAACATGCTTTTAGGCGACACCAGCGGGCGCAGTTGTGGATCAAAATGCGCCACTTCACCATGGGCAATAGCTTCCCAACTACCGTTACCCAGGCCGTTATCCACCGGCTGAAATACATCATTCCGCAAAGCCAGCCAGTCTCTCAAATGCTCTACCCTATCCAATTCGTATACATACATAGTCATCTATTCCTACACTACAGTTCTGAATATTTCAGCGGTGGCCCTGGCTTCACCGGCTTCCCGAAGAAGATGGATGGACCGAGGCTCGCTATCACGTGCCAGTGGCTCAACCCGTATCGCGCAGGCTTTTAGTTCCGGCATGCGGGTCACGGGATCCTGCGCATCGTTGGTCAACTGGTTGGATGGCACATCGTTAAAATGATAAGGAATACTCACCAGTCCCGGGGGAACCTGATCAGTGACAATAACACGCGTTTCCAGATACCCACGGCGTGAGCGAACGCCAACCGGGGCATGATTAAATAATCCCTGATTAGTTGCATCCCTTGGATTCATAAACAATAACCCTTTCGGTGATTCACGCTCCAGCAATGGTGATTTTCGGGTCATCGATCCGCAACCATAATGAAAGTGCAATCTGATGGTGGTCAGATAATAGGGGTAATCACTATCAGGCTGCTCGGCAGTCGGCAGGTAGTGCACCGGCATAAGTCGGGCCTTGCCATTAGGGAAGCTGCGTTCATGCAGGACAGCAGAGCCATCGGGATGGTGAATGTCACAGGGCCATTGCAGTCCCTGCGCGTTATTCAGTCTCGGATAGCTCATCTGAGAGTATATTGGTGTCAGTGATACTATCTCTTCAAAGATCTGTTCGGCGTTTTCCCAGGCAAAGCCGTCAGCGCCAAAATACGCAGCCAGTTTGCTCATCATCTGCCAGTCACTAAGGCACTCTCCCGGCGGGTTGACTGCTTTACGCACCCGCTGAACGCGGCGCTCACAGTTGCTAAAAGTACCGTCTTTTTCAGCAAAACTCGCCGCTGGCAGCACCACATCGGCCAACTGGGCAGTCTCGGTCATCACCATCTCGACAACAACCAGGCAGTCTAATTTTTTCAGTGATTTAGTAACCTGATTCTGATCCGGGTCGGTAACCACAGGATCTTCGCCAAAGATCATCATCGCGTGAAACTGCTCCTGCAGCGCAGCTTCATTCATCCCCAAAGAGGTCATTCCCGGCCCTTTTGCCACCGACGTTCCCCAGGCGGTGCTGAACTTATGCCGTACCGCTTCATCATCAGTGGACTGGTAACCGGGAAATACCCCTGGAAGGCAGCCCATATCACAAGCCCCCTGAACATTATTTTGACCGCGCAACGGGTTAATACCGGCACCCGGTTTGCCTACCTGACCACACACCAAGGCCAGGTTTGACACGGCAATCACGTTATTGGTACCGCTGACATACTGGGTTACTCCCATACCATAAGCGAGGAAAGCCGCCCTTGCATGGCTATAGAGACGGGCGAACTGGATCTGCTGATCAACCGGAACACCGGTGATTTCAAGCACTTTCTCAGGGGTGTACTCGGCAACGGATTTACGCAGCAGATCCAGATGGTCACAACGTTTACTCAGAAACGCCTGATTTTCCCAGCCTTTTTCAAGAATAATGTTGACCAGACCGTTGAGCAGAGCAACATTAGTGCCCAGCCTTAACTGCAGATGAACATCAGCCATCTCTGCCAGGCGCGTACGGCGAGGATCTACGACCATCAGCAATGCACCGGCTTCTTTGGCTTTGATAATATCACTGCCGATGATGGAATGACTTTCAGTGGGGTCGCAGCCGAAAACCACGATCACATCCGCCTTGCCGACATCGCCAATACTGTTGGTCATGGCGCCGGAGCCCAGAGTCTGCTGCAGGCCGGCAACGGACGGACTGTGGCATATTCGCGCGCAATGATCGATATTGTTGGTTTTCAGTACCGCACGGGCAAATTTCTGGATCGCATAATTATCTTCATTGGTGGCGCGGGCACAACTGATCATCCCCACAGACTGCGGGCCGTGGTGATCGCGGAAATAACTGAACTGCTCATGGATTAATGTCAGCGCTTCATCCCAGCTCGCTTTGCGAAAGCCCTTGCCATCCCTTATCATCGGGCTGGTAATACGGTTTTCGTGGCCAGTCGCAAAGGCTGAACTCCACCCCTTTGAGCAGAGTCGCCCCTTGCTGATGGGATGATTAATAATAGGCTCAACGCCTATCACCTTGTCACCGTCACTCCTCAAGCCAATACCGCAACCTGTGCCGCAATATGGGCAAACAGAAGGTGTGGTCTTTATCATAAAGTTATCCTTAATTACTAAATCTCTAAACGAAGTGATCCCTCGTAAGCAGTTAATTCGCAGGCGTGAATGAAAGAAACTCATTTAACCCTTTTTAAAATACGCTAAAAAAACCGGATAAAAAGTGAAGTAAATCACAACACTCTTATTTGTATTATAAAATAACATTAAATAGTATTTTTAATTTAACTGGATGGATAGATAAAGTTGTTTACAGTGTATATTTTAACACCCTTTAGCTTTTAAATTGTTTAAAAACCAATGAAAACCGGTGTTCATAGAAATTTGCGATACTCAAAAAGTACCTTTACAAATAAGTACCCCAATAAAAACAACGCCTTTAAATACTACAAATACATCAGGATAATTGCTCGTTCTGGCAACAATAAACAGTAAAACTCCCTACTGTTCGTCTTGATGAATAAAAGGAAAAAAGGAAGGATAAACAACCCGGATTTTTACTGAGGAGCAGATAAACCATGCTGATGGGCAAAACGAGAAAAAATTAACCGAACGGGAGAGGCAGTAATCCTTGCACGTCAACAAGCTTCAGTAAAAGCGCCTGATTCATACTTAAAATAAATATCTGGCAAGGTTGCCGGTTAAATGAAAAATAACAGGGCTTGACCTCTGCTGCGGTCAAGCCCCCTGATACAATCGCTCGAAGTCGGGAATAGCCTCCTCCCAAAGCGGCTTTTCTTTACCCAGGTACTCTCGCACAGCATCAAAAAACAACCTGGTTCTGACCGGCAGATCCCGGTGCGGGTAGATTGCATACATGGGATTCAAGTCGATTAATTTTACATGCGTCAGTAAAGGGATTAAACGCCCCTCTTTGACCTCGTCTGCAACAAGAAAAGCAGGAGCGGCAAAATAAGTAGTGCCCGAAAGGGTTTTGGATATCAAACTTTCCGGATCATTCGTTCTAAATACGCTCTTGGTTTTTTGCTCTTTAAGCTCCCCCTGATCATTCAAATAAGGGATGCTCTCCACTTTCAACTGTGAACTTGAGTAACTGACCGCGGGTAAATCAGCCAGTTCCTCAATCCTTTCGGGCATACCGTAGGTCTTGATAAAATCAGGAGAGGCTATAATGATACGGCGATTACGCGCTATCTTTCGCGCAATCAGGGTGGAATCTTTCGGCTCACCGATGCGAAATGCCAAATCTATCCCTTCAGATACAATATCAACATAAATATCACTGCTTAACAGTTCAATTTCAACTTGCGGAAAGCGTTTTTGAAAATTATTGATAACGGGTAGTAAGTAGCGTCTGGCAATAAAACCTGATGCCGTAATTTTTAATACACCGCGTGGCTCCTGATGATAATTTTCAGCCAGCCTGACAGTTTCTCCCAGTAATTCCCGTAATTCACCCGCTTTTTTTATCATCTCCGCGCCAGCGGCTGTCAGAGAAAAAGAGCGGGTGGTTCTATTTAACAGCCTGACCCCCAGTTCATCCTCCAGCCGGGTGATCTGCTTGGAAATAACAGAACGATCGATATTGCGGTTGGCCGCGGCCTTGGCAAAAGAGCCGCGCTCGATCACTTCCAGAAACATTAAAAGTCGACTTGTTGTATCCATTATCTGCCCTAAATTTTTGATTGGTGCAATTTTGGCACTAATGTTGTTAAAAATATATCCTTTTTGTCGTCATGTTTGTTCCGTATCATCCGCAAATATTAAAAAGGAGTCATACCATGAAAAAACATTTGATTGCTGCAGCTATTACAGCAGCGAGTTTTACCTTGATCGGCTGCGCCGAAGAGCCAAAACAACCAGCCGGCCAGCAACAATTACAAGCAATAGATGTCGCACAAGTGTTAGTGAAACCGGTACAAAACTGGCGTACCTATACCACGCGTTTAGAGTCTCCTGAAGAGGTGGCATTAATGCCGCGTATCTCTGGTGTGATCGAGCAGATTGCTTTTAATGAAGGCGATAAAGTAAAGCAGGGAGATCTGTTATTTAAACTGGACGATCGTCCATTCGCAGCAGTGGTTGCCAGCCTGCAGGCACAAGTTGTCAGCGCCCAGGCAGCGTTAGATCAAGCGAAAAATGAAGCGCAACGTGCTGTACGATTAACTGAGCGTAAAGCAATTTCAACCGAGCAGGCTGAATCGCGTACTTCAACGTTACGCCAGCGTGAAGCAGAGCTTGCTGCATTACAGGCACAATTGAAAGCCGCGCAGCTCGATTTGGAATTTACCGCTGTCCGCTCACCCATTGACGGTGTTATCTCCCGTGCCAATATTACCCGCGGAAATAACGTCCTGGCAGGGCAAAGTATATTGACCTCGATTGTCTCCAATAAAGCGATGTACGCTTATTTTGATGTTGATGAGCGCACCTGGAACAGCTCATTTTCCGATGTCACTGCTGAGAGTGAACAGCAGGTGGTGATGCAGAAACTTGGTCAGAATGATTTTGCCTATCAAGGTCATATCAATTTTATCGATAATCAAATCAACCCTGCTACCGGTACATTACGTGTTCGTGCAGTGTTTAATGAAGCTGATCAGCAACTACGGGCCGGTTCATTTGCGCGTATCAAGTTAGCAGCCAATGCAGTCACAGAGCAGGTCATTATCCCTGAACGCGCTATTGGTACCGACTTAAAAAATCGTTTTGTATTAACCGTCGGTGAAGATAACGTATTGCAGTATAAGCTCGTTGAAATCGGTGAACGCTACGGAAAATTACGTGCTATTACTAACGGGTTACAAGCCGGTGATATTATCGCTGTTAACGGCCCGGCGCGGGTCGGCCCCGGCATGCCAATTGCTCCTAATACGGTCAATATTGATAGTGATGGTGTGGCGTTTACATTGACATCTTCAGATAATGCCAATCTGATGGCTAAGCAGTAAGGGGTTATCGTGAAATTTTCTCATTTTTTTATTGAGCGGCCTATTTTTGCGGCAATGCTGTCACTGGTAATCTTAATTGCCGGCAGTATCTCATTATTTCAATTACCGGTAAGTGAATACCCTGAAGTAGCACCGCCAACGGTAGTAGTCACGGCAAATTACCCGGGCGCAAACCCGACGGTTATCGGCGAGACGGTAGCCACTCCCCTGGAGCAGGAAATTAACGGTACAGAAAACATGCTGTATATGTCCTCTCAGGCAACCAGCGATGGCCGTATGACCTTAACCGTGACCTTTGCCCTGGGCACTGATCTGGACCGTGCTCAAGTGCAGGTACAAAACAGTGTTAATAGTGCTTTGCCGCGTCTGCCTCAGGAAGTACAACGTTTAGGGGTTGTTGCTAAGAAAGCCTCTGCCGATTTAACTCTGGTGGTACATCTCTATTCACCGCAAAAAACCCATGATACAACTTATCTGTCCAACTATGCCGATCTCTATGTTAAAGATGAGATTGCCCGTCTAAGTGGCGCAGGTGAAGTAAGACTGTTCGGCGGTGGTCAATATTCGATGCGTGTATGGTTAAATCCCGACGCTCTGGCGGCAAGAGATCTCACTGCAACGGATGTTGTCAATGCACTGAGTGCGCAAAACCAGCAGGTTGCGGCGGGCAGCTTAGGTGCACAACCGGCATCAAAAAATAGTGAGTTCCAAATCCTGCTCAACGTAAAAGGTCGTCTTGAGAGTATTGAAGAATTTGAACAGGTTATTATTAAAGTAGGTGAGGAAGGACAATTAACACGCTTAAATGATGTCGCCCGCCTGGAGCTCGGTCAAGATAGCTATTCCTTAAGAGCAATGCTGGACAGCCAGCCTGCGTTGGCAATCCCTGTTTTTCAACGCCCCGGCTCTAATGCCATTGAACTCTCTGATCAGGTACGCGCAACAATGGCGCGCTTAGCGTTGGATTTCCCTGCAGGGGTTGAATACGATATTGTTTATGATCCCACTGTTTTTGTGCGTGACTCTATCGATGCGGTTATTGATACCTTACTTGAAGCCATTATTTTAGTTGTGCTGGTTGTTATTATCTTCCTGCAGACATGGCGTGCGTCGATTATTCCATTAATTGCCGTGCCTATTTCACTGATCGGTACCTTTGCGGTAATGCAGTGGCTGGGTGTATCAATTAATACCCTGTCATTATTTGGACTGGTACTGGCGATCGGTATTGTGGTGGATGATGCCATTGTCGTGGTTGAAAACGTTGAGCGTAATATTGAACTGGGCTTATCGCCTTTAGAAGCAACACGTGTTGCTATGAGTGAAGTGACCGGACCGATTATAGCTATTGCACTGGTATTGTGTGCGGTATTTATTCCAACTGCATTCATATCCGGTTTGTCAGGCCAGTTTTACAAGCAGTTTGCCCTGACCATTACCATTTCAACGGTGATCTCTGCCTTTAACTCATTGACCTTATCGCCGGCATTGTCTGCGTTATTGCTGAAATCTCATGACAGTAAACCGGATCTGTTGACCCGTTTATTGAACCGATTATTTGGACGCTGGTTATTTGTGCCATTTAATCGCCTCTTTGATCGTGGTGCGCAAGGTTATCAGAAACTGGTACAAAAATTGATCCGTATGAGTGTGATTGTCTTAGTGGCTTATTTCGCTTTAGTGGGCGGCACGGTTAAACTCTTTGAGACCGTACCGGGTGGTTTTATACCTTCTCAAGATAAACAATACCTTGTTGCGATGGCGCAACTGCCAGATGCTGCAAGCCTGGATCGTACTCAGGCTGTCGTTCAGGAAATGGAAAAAATCGCTCTGCAAATTCCAGGTGTCGCGCATACGGTTGCTTTCCCGGGTCTTTCCGTTAACGGCATGACCAACAGTCCGAACAGCGCCATTGTATTTACACCATTGGAAAGCTTTGCTGATCGTAACGATCCGAGCAAATCGGCAATGGCGATTGCCGCTCAGTTAAATCAGCGGTTTGCCGTAATAGATGAAGCCTTTGTGGCGGTTTTCCCACCACCACCGATTCAAGGTCTAGGGACAACGGGCGGGTTTAAGTTACAGATAGAAGATCGTGCTAATAAAGGCTTCGAAAGCCTGTTTAACAGTCTGCAAAGCGTACTTGCAGCAGCGCGTAAAGATCCGGCATTGATGGGCTTATACTCAAGCTTCCGTATTCAGGTTCCGCAGATGAATATTGATATTGACCGCGAGCAGGCCTTAATTCAGGGAATACCGCTGGATCAAGTGTTCGATGCTCTGCAGATTTATCTTGGCTCAGTCTATGTTAACGACTTTAACCTGTTCGGCCGAACCTATCAGGTAAATGCGCAGGCAGACGCTGATTTCCGTCAGGATCCTGAGCAGATTCTGAACCTGAAAGTACGTAACGCTCAGGGTAATATGGTGCCGTTAGGCTCGGTATTAACCGTTACGCCAACCACCGGGCCGGATCGCGTCATGCATTATAACGGTTACCCGAGTGCAGAATTAAATGGCAGCCCTGCCCCGGGTTACAGCTCGGGTCAAGCGCAGCAGGCAATTGAACTGATTTTAGCTGACACCTTGCCGAGCGGCATCGCTTATGAATGGACTGATGTTACCTTCCAGCAGATACTTGCCGGTAATACCATGGTTTACATCTTTCCATTGGTCGTATTGTTAGTCTTTATGGTACTGGCAGCACAGTATGAAAGCCTGCGTCTACCGCTGGCGATTATTCTTATTGTACCAATGACCATCTTTTCAGCTTTGTTCGGTGTCTGGCTGGTAGGCTCTGATAATAATATTTTTACCCAGATAGCATTGATCGTACTGGTTGCCCTGGCCTCTAAAAATGCCATTTTAATGGTCGAATTTGCCAGAGATAAAAACCGCCAGGGAATGTCACACTTTAATGCCATTATCGAAGCATGCCGATTACGTTTACGTCCAATATTGATGACTTCAATTGCCTTTACGGCAGGTGTCGTACCGTTAATACTGGCTACGGGGGCCGGCTCAGAAATGCGTCATGCCATGGGTAATGCGGTATTCTCCGGCATGATAGGTGTAACGCTATTTGGCCTATTGTTCACCCCGGTATTCTATATTCTGCTGACCAGTGATAAGAAACAAAACAGTGAGGAGCAAGCAAATGGTTAAGTTAGCAACATTGTCTGTAAAGACTAAATTAACCGGCACTGCTATGCTGCTCACAACATTGTTGTCCGGGTGTGCCAGTACAATAGATCAGTCCCAGCATCAACAGGAGCTGCAACGCCTTATAAATGAAGCTCAAATAGCACCGCAGCTGGCCGGTCAGGATGAAGTAAACTGGTGGCAGAAACTTCATTCAAGCCAGTTAAATCAATTGGTTAATGATGCACTTGCAAATAACCATAATCTGCACAGCAGCCAGCTGCAGCTGCAGAGTGCGTTAGCACGCCTCGGTTCACAAAAAGCGCAATTTTTACCACAGGGTGGCACAGAAATTAATGCCTCACGTAATGACATCGTGGATAATAACAGCCGTCAATTAAGTGCAAATCTAGCGCTGGACTGGCAGCTGGATCTGTTTGGCCGTATCAGTGCGCTGGTTGATGCAGCGAATGCTTCGGCCATGAGCCGGGC
Source organism: Psychromonas sp. (assembly GCF_041586535.1). GTDB lineage: Bacteria > Pseudomonadota > Gammaproteobacteria > Enterobacterales > Psychromonadaceae > Psychromonas. The sequence continues at coordinate 29,228 of NZ_JBFGZY010000005.1, forward strand.
TGAGCAGCTGCGTTTATTACAGATTGAAGTGGTTTCTTCTGTGGTAAAGGGTTTTGTCAGTTATCAGGGAAATAAACAAAAGCAGCAGATTGTTGAACTGCAGGTCGAGGCTTTGCAGCAAAGCATTGAGGTGTTGCAGGCGCGTGTTGATGAGGGGATAGCCAATGAGCTGGATCTTAACCGTACCCGTGCCCAACTCAGTCAGCAGCAGGCACTACTGCCGGAGATCGCTTATGCGCAATACAGTGACTTGACAGCACTGGCGGTGTTAACGGGGCGTTTAAGCAGCGCTCTGGTCTTACAGGACGAACAAAAGGTATTTGACCTGCCTTTTAATCTAACCTTAGCTCAGCCTGCTAATGCCATTGCCCTGCGTCCTGATATCAGTCAGGCACTGTTTGATTTTAGTGAAGCCAATTCATTGAGTGTGTCTGCGAGTAAAGCACTACTGCCGGAAGTAAGTTTAAGTGCTTTTGCCGGCGTATTAAGTCTGGGCAGTTATGGCCTCGCGGATACTCAGGGGCAATGGGAGGTTGCACCGCAAATTAAGTGGTCACTGTTAAGCTACCCTGCCCTGCTTGCGCAGCGTGATGCGCAGCAATATTTGAGTGAAGCGGCTTATAGCGATTATCAGCAAGTTGTGCTTAATGCGATCAGTGAAAGTGAGCTTGCACTGCAATTATTGGTCAAAGAAAATGAGCAGCAGCAGTATGCACAGCAGCGCTATAAATACGCCAATAATGCCTTCCTGCAGGCCGAAGCAATGTACCAGGAGGGGCAAATCCCCTACCTGGAGCTGTTAAACGCCAGGCAGGATATTTTAATTGCGCAGGAAAACAGTGTTGACTCTACGATTTCAACGTTACTTGCAAAAGTAAATGCTTATCAGGCATTTAACGGTCGCTGGAGTTACGCCTTGGCAAACCTTTAACATAGAGTTTAAAAATGTCTTACACGGAGATAACACAACCCTACGGTGTACCGCAGACCATGCGGGCCATTGTACTCACTCAGCCTAATCCGCAAATCAGCTTGTCTGATGTTGAATTATCTGTGCCGCAATGCGCTGAGAATGAGCTGCTGGTCAAAATTGAATATGTCGGCCTGAACCCGGCCGATGGTCATTTTGCAAAAGCGGGTTTTTGTCAGTGGCAGTATCCTCACGTATTGGGCTTGGATGCGGTCGGCATTGTGGTAAAAGCAGATAAAGGTGTGTTCCCCAATGTGGGTGAACGGGTAATGTGGCATGCCCGTGTAGACGATCAAGGTGTGCTGAGTGAATATGCTAAAGTGCCCAACTATGCAGTTACCGTGGTGCCGCAGGGCATCAGCGCAAGCGAAGCGGCTACTTTGCCTTGCGCCGGCATGGCGGCAATGATTGCAATGGCTAAAGTACATCTGATCGAGGGTGATACTATTTTAATTGACGCGGGCGCAGGTGCTGTCGGACAGTTTGCTACCCAGTTTGCCAAGCAGCGCGGAGCCGTTGTATTTACCACTGCTTGTAAAAAAAATCATAAACTGGTCAAAAAACTTGGCGCCGATATCGTATTTGATTACCAGGATAAAAATCTCACTGAGAAAATTCGTCGAGAGCTCGGTGCGCGCGGTTTCGATGCAGTGCTTGACTCCGTTGGTGGCGAATCGACAATACGCAATATCGAACTGATGCGTTTTTGCGGCCATATCGCCTGTTTAAAACCATTACCTGCTTTGGAGCATAACCTGCTGTATAAGAAAGCTCCTAATATCAGCATTGTTTCTCTGGATGGAGCATGGCTTTCCAATAGCCTGTGCGCACAACAGAAAATGAGCTTTATGGGTAAGTCGCTGCTTGATAGTGTTGCTAGCGGTGAGATTAACGTACCGGAGATCAGCGAGATTGACTTTACTGCAGACAAAGTTTCGGCAGCATTACATAGACAGCTTGATGGCGGTTTTACGGGTAAACAAGTGGTAAAAGTTAGCCCTTAAGCGCCATTGTTATTAAAGAAAATGAAAACAGTTAAAAATGCATTATTAGCATCAGCAATGGTTATCTTAAGCGCAAATGCTTTTGCAGGCTTACGGTGATTACAGTGTGCACCACAGCAACAAAACCATTAAAACAGTGCCGGTGGAAAGCAAACAAGCCGCTTATGAAGTTGGTTTTGCAAAACTGAATGAGCTGAAAGGCGATTCAGCCGCGCAGTTAAGCGCTGAACTAGCATTACCATTAAGCTCTTATCAAAAAAAAACAGTGTTAGCCTGGATGACGGCGCTTACATCACACTGCAGGAGATGATGAATGACCAGGGTCAGATTGCTTACACTGGCCTGGTAAATGTTACCTACAGCTACTCTCAAGTAAACTAAGTAACCTCAATTCTGGATAAGCAAATCGATACAGCACCGTTATTTTTGCATATTTCTGCGTTAAATCATCTCCCAATAGCCAGCTATTGCTTCGATGATTTTCCCTGAACTGCACAAAACTAAAAGCACTGTATAATAGAACAATTCAATGTGTTGATATTAAAGGAAATTACGATTCCATTATTCAGAACTGAGGTTAATTAAGCGCTTTTATTAGCCTAATTTATTGAGTTAATAATCCCCACAACAACCCGGCTTAAGCATAAGCCGGGTTGTGTGTTTTACGGCAAACAACAGAACTCGCAACGCTTTTTCGTAAAATTGAACCTCTCGCTCCCTTAAAAACGCCGCAGTCGGTAATCAAGAGCAAACCCATAACAAAAAATTATCATTTAAATAATAATTGATAATTTTTATTTTCCTATATTCCACGTAACATACACTTCATTATGTTTTTAACAGGATTAACGATGAAATTTTTACACACTATGATCCGGGTGATAGACCTTGAACAATCAATCGAATTTTACACCGGGGTGCTTGGTATGAGCGTATTAAATCGAAGTGAAAATAGTGAATATCGCTATACATTAGTGTTTGTCGGTTACGCAGACCAAGCGGATGGTACAACCATAGAGTTGACCTACAACTGGGATACAAAACAATACGATATGGGCAACGCTTTTGGTCATATCGCACTTGGCGTAGACGATATTTATGCGGCATGCGACAAGATAAAAGCATCAGGCGGTAAAGTTACGCGTGAACCGGGGCCTGTTAAAGGTGGAACCACGCATATTGCTTTTATTACCGATCCGGACGGATACCAAATTGAGCTTATCCAGGCTGACTAACTTTTAAAGGAAAAAGATAATGACAGACTCACTATTTCAAACAATACAATTAGGCAATATCACGCTTAAAAATCGTATCGTAATGCCGCCTATGACCCGCTCTCGAGCGAGTCAACCCGGGAATGTAACTAATCAAATGATGGCTGACTATTATGCACAGCGCGCGACTGCAGGGCTGATTGTGGCTGAAGGTACGCAAATATCTGCTTTGGGCCAGGGATACGCCTGGACACCGGGTATTTATACTGCCGAGCAAATTGATGGCTGGAAGAAAGTCACTAATGCGGTACGCAATAAAGGCGGCGTAATATTCGCTCAACTTTGGCATGTTGGACGTGTTACTCACCCTGATAATATTGGCGGAGAGCAGCCAATATCTTCTTCGGCAATTAAAGCTGAGAATGTAAAAGTGTTTATCGACAATGGCAAACAAGAGCCGGGTTTTGTTGACGTCGTACAACCAAGAGAGATGACCAAAGCAGACATCAAAGCTGTTGTGCAGGAGTACCGACAGGCAGCGCTTAATGCGATCGAAGCCGGATTTAATGGTATCGAACTGCATGCCGCAAACGGCTATTTAATCAATCAGTTTATTGATTCAGAAGCCAATAAGCGCAGCGATGAATACGGCGGCTCTATTGAAAATCGCTTACGCTTCCTGGGAGAAGTTGTTGCGGCTATGGTTGATGCAATCGGCGCCGAGCGTGTTGGTGTACGTCTGGCTCCTTTTACATCTTTAAATGGTACGGTTGATGCGACGCCGGTTGAAACCTACACAGCTGCCGCGGCACTACTGGATAAATACAATATTGTCTACTTACATATTGCTGAAGTTGACTGGGATGATGCACCTGACACTCCGCTATCATTTAAACAGGCGGTACGTGATGCTTATCATGGTGTACTTATTTATGCTGGTCGTTATGATGCACGGAAAGCAGAGCAAACGCTTAATAATGGTTTGGCGGATATGATCGGTTTTGGACGTCCATTTGTGGCTAACCCGGATCTGCCAAATCGTATTAAAAAAGGTTACCCATTAGCGGATCACGATGCAAAGACACTGTTTGGTGGTGCTGAAAAAGGCCTGACGGATTACCCCGAATATACCGAGTAACCTTTAAGCGCAACACACTGACCAAAATCAACAGCAACCCTGCAGAAAATGCGGTGTTGCTGTTTTTCTACTGTCTACAGGATTAAATTGATTGGGAAAGAAAAAATTATGCGCGGTGAGTTTTATCTACTAATGGCAACATTGCTCGCTGCTGTCGGCTGGATTGCATCCAAATTAGTCATTACCGCTGTTCCCGGAGAAGTTTTTATTGCGGCCAGATTTTTGCTTGCCAGTATCATTTTGTTTCCCTTTTGCTATCGCCATGCTTTGTCATTAAACCCCAGACAAGTGATTTCCGCATGCGCTGTGGGTCTTATTTTAGCCCTGTCAATTCAGGTCTGGGTGTACGCCGTTTCCATTACTAACAGCCTTTCTGAAGGGGCTTTTATCATGAGCTTAGCGATGATAATTGCACCATTTACTTCCTGGGTATTTTTTCAAAAAAGACCAAACAAGGCGTTTTGGTTAGCATTGCCGGTTGCCATGATAGGAATGATGCTGCTGACCTTGTCTAATGGCTGGCAGATAGAGAAAAGTCAGTGGTGTTTTTTGCTCTCTTCAGCCCTGCTTTCGATACATTTTGTATTTAATAAAAAAGTGACAGCAAGCGTCAAACCATTGCTATCAATCTTTTTACAGCTATTCACCGTGGGTCTGTGCAGTGCAATTTTTGTCGTTTTGACCGAGCAGGCGCACTACGAATTAAACGGCAGTGTGATATTTTGGTTTATTGTTTCTACCGTTGTCGCAACCAGTATTCGTTATCTGCTCCAAGCCGTTGGACAATTTTCGGTAAACCTCGAAAGTGCTTCATTGATTATGATTTTAGAGCCTATTTGGACATTAATACTCAGTATAACCGTATTGGGTGAGGCACTGGCACTACAAAAACTGATCGGAGCCGGGGTTATTTTCTTATCGTTATTTGTTTATATAAAACTTTCAAGAAGATAGTTCATTTTGCTTGTTTTTAGTGCAACGATAGCCCCTGCAACTGATAACACCTGTAAATATGTGCATTCAAGTAAAACAAACAGGTATTTTGCAATGATGACAAACATGTCATTTTAGCGTTGCTTTCTGGTCATCAACCAGGGTGTATTCTTATCTCATCGAAACAAACATAACAGCTAACTTATTAGAGAAGGATACAAACATGAAAACAGTTAAAAATACATTATTAGCATCAGCAATGGTTATCTTAAGCGCAAGTGCTTTTGCAGGCTCAGCGGTTTACGGTAATTACAGTGTACATCACAGCAACAAAACCATTAAAACAGCGCCGGCGGAAACTAAACAAGCGGCTTATGAACTTGGTTTTGCAAAACTGAATGAGCTGAAAAACGATTCAGCCGCGCAATTAAGCGATGAATTAGCATTACCATTAGGCTCTTATCAAGAAAAAAACAGTGTTAGCCTGGATGATGGCGCTTATATTACCCTGCAGGAGATGATGAATGACCAGGGGCAGGTTGTTTACACCGGTCTGGTAAATGTCACTTACAGCTATTCCCAAGCTAACTAAGTAACAGCTTGATTAAATAGCTCTTTTTTAGACCAATAATCCAGCCTGATTAGTAAGATCAGGCTGGATTATTGTTATTATTTCCGATTTGCCATGGAAACCCACTTTGCAGTGTTTTCCTTAAACAAGCCGTCGGCTTATCTCTCCCAATATGCCTCTTCCAAACTATCTTCCCGCTCAGGCAAACCGCGGGAAAGGCGTGCGTTATGCTGTACCAGCACCTCATAAGCGACGCGATTGGCATATTTACATATTTGCGAAAAAGAGGAATAGCAGAGCGCATCGAGATTATGTTTGCTGGAATTTGGCACATTCATTTTATGGAAGGTATTTGAGGCGAGATCGTGTAACAAAGCAGCCAGCGCGGCGTCTCCTGCACCATTGGTATTGCTGATTTTCTCAGGACCGCCCATATAAGGTGGAATATGCGAAAACACTTTAATGGGTGTAAAGCAGCTGCTTTTCAATTTTGGCAGCGAAAATTCAAAGCGGTTAAATTCAGGAATAGCGGCAGAAGCTAATGGAAGCTTGGTTTCTCTTTTATTAGAGTCTTCGGTGTAACCGGCGGTAAATAAACCCAAGCGCCCTGCTGTTGTTAAGACCATATCACACAGTTCAAGCGCCGCTTCGCTGGCAAGCAGAGGATCTTTAAACCCGGTTAATGCTTCACCCTCTTCTTCATTCATCGCCAATATGGTTACATGTTCTTTAATAAATGTTCGCCACCAGCTTGGATCTTCCTCAATTAAAGAGCGGGTCCCCAGTGTTAATACAACCGGTACCTTTGCCTGCCTGGCGTATTCGATCGCCTGCAATGCAGCGTCGCTGATTTGGTCTCCATTACTGGCACGCATCAAATAGGCACTCATAACAAATGCCGATGACTCCTGGATAACCGCCTTATCAATATGCTGTGGTGTTAATTTATCCATGTGACCTTTACTGATTGCAAAGGTACGCTCACCACATGCCGAAACCAGGGTAAAACAACGGCCAATCGGCCCGTCCACAGGCTGCAGGAAGTTTAAATCTACTTTTGATGAAGTATCACAGAGGTAACGGTAAGCGTAATTTCCCACTTGAATATCATTACTCATCACACCAAAGAGAACCGATTTATCATCGGTTAGGGTCGAGTAGTTATGTATGGTATTACCAATACTGCCGCCGGCAAACTCACCTTTTATCAATTTTTGCTCTTTCAACTCTGTATATAAAGCGTGGGCCTGCTGATCATCAATCAGTGTCGAATTACCCTTAGGCAACCGGTATTTTTCCAGAAGCTCATCCCCGACCGCGGCTTCGATATCCACCATGATCTGATCAATTCCCGTTATGTAAGTACGAATAAAGGGGGTTAAAAGCGTGAAGTTAGCCAATAATGGAGCACGATTTTCGACTGGAAAATAATGCGTTGACTTACGCTGACCTGGAAATTTCATTTTTTATCTCACTGTATAGCAACACCGGATCAACTTAATTGAGAATCCGCGCTAGGATCTGTTTTTAATAAATGGGCGGCGGACTTTAGCACAGCCGCTAAATGAGCTCAAACATCCACGCTCAATCACTGATAAAAACTTAACCAGAATCAATCCCGGGGAAAAGAGCTCATAGTAAAACAAGAATTGACATCGAGACAGGCAACTATAAGCACAGGAGGAAGTTAAGCTAGCGCACCTAAAAACCGCTCTGGCGTTCGTTTTTTAAACTATATGGTGTTCTAGGGTTATTCATCGGCAGATTATCACATTTATTGATGCGAGGCAGTTAAGTTGACGGTGTCATCAGCGCTATTGGTCTGGATCGCCTAAAAATCACCCTAGTAGTACGAATTAATCCGATAATTCTAGCTTTATGTATTATAAATAATTAAGATTCTAGTATTGTTTAGTAATCGAACTATAAACTTTATGAAATTGTTTCTACTGTGTTTTCTTCCCATTATTGGGGTGATCGTACCAATTTTAGCAAAAGGATTTGGCCGGAGCCAAATAGCCTTTTTTACCGCGTTATTGCCTTCGGTCAGCTTGGCGCTGTTGTTCAGCGAGATGTTTGCGGTTTTTGACGGCGCGGTAATTTCCCATCAGATAGCCTGGGTAAGCTCACTCGGATTAAACCTAAGTTTGCGTTTAGATGGCTTAGCATTTCTATTTGCTACGCTAATCCTCGGTATTGGTTTACTGGTAATTCTGTATGCACGTTACTACCTGAGTGAACGCGATAATATGTCGCGTTTCTACAGCTATTTGATCTTGTTTATGGCGGCAATGTTAGGCGTAGTACTCAGCGGTAACTTAATACAAATGTGGTTTTTCTGGGAAATGACCAGTATTTCCAGTTTCTTGCTGATTAGCTTTTGGAACCACAAAAGCGAAGCGCGTAAAGGTGCTCGTTTAGCGTTAACAGTTACTGGTTTTGGAGGGCTTTGCCTGTTAGCCGGGGTAATACTCATTGGTGAAACTGTCGGCAGTTACGAGCTAGACGTCGTGCTCAATGCTGGCGATCTGATTCGGACAAGCTCGTACTACCCACAAATTCTGATTTTGGTTTTACTCGGTGCTTTCACCAAGTCTGCGCAGTTCCCATTTCATTTTTGGCTGCCCCACGCGATGGCAGCGCCAACGCCAGTAAGTGCCTATCTGCACTCTGCAACTATGGTCAAAGCTGGTGTATTTTTATTAGCACGTTTATACCCGGCACTTTCTGGTACCGATATGTGGTTTGTATTGGTCACTACTACCGGTTTAATGACGCTACTTTACGGCGCATATACCGCGGTTTTTCAGCATGATTTAAAAGGACTACTGGCCTATTCTACCATTAGCCACCTGGGATTGATCACGCTGTTGTTCGGCCTCAACCGTGACATGGCGGCAGTGGCGGCAGTTTTTCACATTATTAACCACGCAACTTTTAAAGCTTCGCTATTTATGGGTGCCGGTATTATTGACCATGAGTCGGGCTCACGGGATATGCGAAAACTAAATGGCCTTTATCGCTACATGCCTATCACCGCCACTCTGGCAATGGTTGCGGCTGCTGCAATGGCGGGTGTACCCTTACTTAACGGTTTTTTATCCAAAGAAATGTTTTTTGCTGAAGTGCTTGAACAACGCACTATTGGTGCTATTTCCTGGCTAATTCCCGTATTGGCCACCGTTGGTGCAGCCCTTTCGGTTGCGTATTCGTTGCGCTTTATCCACGACGTCTTCTTTAATGGCGAGCCTCGTGATTTACCCAAAACCCCGCACGAGCCGCCGCGCTACATGCGCGTGCCGGTTGAAGTACTGGTAGCGATCTGTCTTTTGGTTGGTGCATTCCCGGCCTTTACCATTGGCGCGCTACTTAATTCTGCAGGACAAGCTACCATTAATAATGCGGTACCAGAATTTAGCCTTGCGATATGGCATGGTTTTAACATTCCACTACTGATGAGCTTTATAGCGATCGTCGGCGGAGTGCTTATTTATATGAGCCGTAAACATTTGTTCCGCTTCCAGGCCAGCTTTCAGACAATAAACGCCAGTGAAATATTCGACAAAGTCATCCATCAAATACAGTGCGGCGCGCAAAAGGTAATTGGCTGGATTGACAACGGTAGCTATCAACGCAGTGCATTTATTCTCGCGGCATTTGCATTATTAATGTTGGCAATACCGATTTCTAAAATCAGTGAGCCCTTGGAACGCCTTGCACATACCAATGTTGAAATACCGGTCATAGTCGGCTGCATATTGTTAATATTGGGCTCAATAGCAACCGTACTGGTCAGTCACCAGCGGATTATTGCCCTGGCAATGCTCTCCCTGGTCGGCCTGGTGGTCTCAATTGCCTTTAACTACTACTCAGCACCCGACTTAGCCTTAACGCAAGTGTTGGTTGAGGTTGTGGCGGTTATTTTATTATTGCTGACTCTGTACTTTTTCCCGCAAACCACACCAAGTAGCACAACCGGTCCTGCAGGCTTTGCTCGTGACATTTTGTTAGCCTCAACTATCGGAGCGGTTATAGGTACGGTGTGTTTATTGATGCTGACTTATCACAGCGAATCGGTCTCGCAATTTTATATTGATAACGCAAAAACCGGCGGTGGAGGCACCAATGTAGTTAACGTTATTCTGGTCGATTTCCGTGGTTTCGATACCATGGGAGAAATTCTGGTGCTTGGCATCGCAGCGCTAGGCATATACAAGTTGATTGCCCGCATGCGTTTATCGATTCGTACTCGGGATGCTCAAGGCCGTCTTTGGAGCGAAGACAAACACCCGATGATTCTGTCGGTGGTGTCTCAGAGTTTGCTGCCTTTAGCATTGCTGATTTCTGCTTATATCTTTCTTCGCGGTCACAATTTACCTGGCGGCGGTTTTATTGCAGGCTTGATAACCGCAGTGGCCATGATTCTGCAGTATTTCGCCCACGGGGTTAGCTGGGTAATAGCGCGCAATAAAATTGTCTATCAAAGCTTGATTGTAAGTGGATTAATGATTGCATTGCTAACGGGTATGGCACCGCTGTTCTGGGGCTATCCATTCTTAACCACTTGGTTTGACTACTTCACCTTACCGGTTATTGGTAAATTCGAACTTACCTCTGCTTTGGTATTCGACTTAGGCGTTTACTTAACCGTGGTCGGCTCGACCATGCTCATTTTGTCGAATCTGGGTAAACTTACCACCAACCAACGTTTAAAAGTTAAGGAGCGGTAATAATGGAAATTTGGTTTTCAGTTGCAGTGGGTGTTGCAACTGCATGCGGCGTATTTTTGATGCTTCGCGCTCATACATTTACCTTAGTACTCGGCTTAACACTATTGTCTTACGCCGTGAATCTGTTTCTGTTTGCCAGTGGTGGTTTGACCACTGACAGTGCAGCCATCCTGGGCGACAAAGCTATCAATAGTGACCCTCTGCCACAAGCATTGGTGCTAACAGCAATCGTGATTGGCTTTGCCATGACTGCTTTTGCCTGTATTCAAGCAATGCGAGCTCGCTCTGAAAGTGGTCATGATCATGTCGATGGTAAAGAGCAACGAGACATCTCAACTAAAACGGAGACACCGTAGTTTATGCTTCTAGATCATTTAGCGATACTACCAATAATAACGCCGATGCTACTCGGGATTGTTTTGTTATTCGCACGCTTACACGAAAATATGAATAGCCAACGCGTCATCGCAATCTGTGGGCAAGCCATCGGCTTGCTAATTGCAATCGTTCTGCTGCGCACTGTTATTATGCAGGGACCAATTGTTTATCAGTTGGGTAATTGGCAGCAACCATACGGCATTGCTCTCTATGTTGACCAGGTAAGCGCATTATTGGTGCTGTTAACCAGTCTGGTTGCTTTTTGTGCGCAGATATATAGCTGTGCAGGCGATGATAAACAAGGGATATTTTTTCACCCTTTAATGATGTTTCAGGTCGCCGGTATTTGTGGCGCATTTTTAACAGCTGATATCTTCAATTTATTCGTATTTTTCGAAATCCTGCTTATGGCATCGTATTCATTGATGATCCATGGCGGCGGTAAAAACCGTGTGTTGGCAAACTCCCACTATCTATTCCTTAACTTGTTGGGTTCGTCAATATTTCTGATTGCACTCGGGACCATTTACGCAGCCTTTGGCACCCTAAGTTATGCCGATCTATTACTTAAAGCGCAGAACATTGAAGGCACTCAGTTATTACTCGCCCAAGCCGGTATATTTTTGTTATTTGTTGTGTTCGCACTCAAATCAGCAATGTTACCTTTGCATTTATGGCTGGCCAAAACCTATAGCGCAACCAGCGCGCCGGTCGCAGCGCTGTTTGCTATATTGACCAAAGTTGGTTTGTACTGCTTATGGCGTATTCATGGCGTGGTATTTGGCAGCGGTACAGAGCCATTATCAGCGCCAATCATGGAATGGTTAAGCCCACTGGCATTGCTAACCATTGCCCTTGCGGTGGTGGGTATACTGGGTAGTAAAACTCTACGTCAGCTCGCAAGTTATTTAATCATCGCTTCAGTTGGCAGTTTACTGCTTATTATCGCCCAACATAATGCACAGGCTAGCGCAGCAGGGTTCTACTACCTTATCCACAGCACGCTAGCCGGCTGCGCCATGTTCTTGTTTGCAGGTATTGTTGTTCGCCTAAGACCTAAGGCGCAAGACCGATTTGTAAGTACACGCGCCCTGCCATCTGCAGGATTGTTAAGCTTTATCTTCCTGGTGATGGCGATAGCAATGATTGGTTTACCGCCTTTATCCGGCTTTATTGGCAAAGCCTTATTGCTTAAAGCAACATTTGGCAGTTCGTGGATGATGACCAGCTGGGCTCTTATTTTGCTTAGCTCTTTGGTAACTCTGATTGCAGCATCGCGCACTACCAGCCATCTATTTTGGAAAGCAAGCGGCGACGCTGCCGAAACAGACAAAGTGCATAATCTGGAGCTTATACCTCTATACGTCATCGCATTCTTATTGCTCTGCCTGGTGGTTTTTGCCAACGATGTCGAAGGCTTTACCCAATCAGCTGCCCAGCAACTGCATCAATTTCCACTGCCACAAATGCTTAACCTTAAGGGGGGTCAGTAAATGTCTCGTTTATTTCCGATGCCTTATCACAGCTTGATGTTATTCACGGTTTGGATACTGCTTAATGGTTTTGCTGCAGGCAATCTTTTACTCGCTGTTTTTTTTGCAATAGGCATACCGGTGCTGGTCGCGCCTTTGTGCCCGAAAGAACCCGTTGCCAATCAGCCGCTAAAAGTTATCATCTATTTTTTACGCTTATTGGTTGATATCGTTAAGAGTAACTTTGATGTTGCGCTTAGAATACTGCAAAGCAACCGCACACTAAAGCCGGGTATGATTGCGTATCACCTTGAATTACAGGGCGATCTCCCCCTTACCATCTTGAGTAGCACAATCTCCCTAACACCGGGTACCCTCAGTGCTGATTTTTCTAAGAATAAGAGCATTTTATACGTGCATGTTCTTCACCTAGACGATGAACAAGCTATTATCGATAACATCAAGAACCGTTACGAACTACCGCTTAAGGAGATTTTCAAATGCTAGCGCTAAGTCTACAATTTGCCATGGTTTGTATTTTTGTTTCACTACTATTAAACGCCTGGCGCCTAATCATAGGCCCGGAAACTACGGATCGCATATTGGCGGTTGACACCATGTACGTAAATAGTGTCGCACTCATTATTTTGTTCGGTATCTACACCCAAAGCGACGTTTACTTTGAGGCGGCAGCGTTGATTGCCCTGCTCGGTTTCATTAGTACGGCAGCATTTTGTAAGTTTTTGTTGCGCGGCGACATCATTGAATAGGCCATATAAATGTTAGAAATCATCTGTAGTATCTTACTTATTATTGGCGGTATATTTATATTGCTTGGCTCGTATAGCATGGTTAAATTACCAGATTTCTATACGCGTTTGCACGGTCCAACGAAAGCTTCAACACTGGGGGTTGGCTCTGTAATTATTGCTGCGATAGTATTTTCAGCCAGCAATGGTGGTGTGTCACTTAAAGAGCTAATTATTTTGTTATTTTTATTTATTACTGCGCCGGTGGCCGCGCATATGCTGGCAAAAGCAGCACTGCACATTCAGGTCAAACAGCGTAAAGACAGTGTAAACGACAAACTATTTGAGCAGGCCAAACAGCAAAAAGACCGCCAAGAGTGATATACCCAAGCTACCCCAAGATGCAAAAATCAGCAAGTCGATAAATGATGAGGTTCTAGGCAGAAGGATGATGAACTAATCATTCTAAATCAAAACCTTTAACACCGAAGATTATCGTTTATTGTCTTGCCCTTTGGGAGTTCCGCCCGAAAGCCAGCACTGCGTTGCAACACTTGAAAAGGGAGTAACCATTCTCATCATGTTACGTCTTGTTCTGGCACCCGGGCGAAGCTCTGAATTTGCATCTTGAGGTAGTTTGGGTATAAGTGGATACCCTAATGATCTACCTTGGCTGGCGGAATTGCGTGGCAGGCAAATTATCTTAATAGTGCACAGCCAGCCACACAGTTTCAACATCTGGATCTGTCCAACTGACTTTGTGTTTCTGCAAAGCCGGTATCTCGATATAATCCCCGGCTTTTAAATGTACCTCCTGCTGATCAGCAAAAACTAACATCGCCTGCCCCTGTAACACTATCACCCATTCATTGCGCGGCTGCTCATACCAGCCATCGAGCGGTGAGCTATGCCCTTTTGATACTATCCTCTCGATTTCAACCCCATTATTCCGGACGATATCTTCAAAGAGCTCTGCGGGTAACTCTTTGGGGATATTGGCAAATATATTGGCCATTAAATCTGTTCCTTACAGTTTTTTTACGCAGGCAGCATAAGCATCTCCCTGCGGCAAAAATTCAAGCTGATGGGTTAAACATAGCAGTTTATCGCGCGGATCATGGCTGACAAAAAGGATATGCGTCGCACTATTGGCTGCAATATAATCGATCAATGCAAGTACTTTCACACGATTATAATTATCCAACCCCTGACAGGGCTCATCCAATATCAGGATCAGCGGTAATTTCACCACCGCACGGGCAATTAAAGCCAAACGCTGTTCACCGTAGGATAATGCATTGAAGGAGGTGTTCTCTTTATCTGCCAGACCTAATAATAGCAACCATTGTCTGGCTATCTCTATTTGACTCTGTTTTGGAGTCTCATATAAACCAATGCTGTCAAAAAAACCGGAGAGAACGGTGTGCAGCAGGTTAGTTGATACGCGGTAATCGCGATGCAACTGCGCGCCAACCACCCCATAATGACGTTTTATATCCCAGATAGACTCGCCGCTGCCGCGTTTAACCCCGAAAAGGGTAATATCCTGACCATAAGCTTTACTGCTGTCACCGGAGATCATCGCTAATAAGGTCGATTTTCCAGAGCCGTTCGGCCCTGCAATCTGCCAATGCTCCCCCTGGTTAAACTGCCAGTTAAGATCTTTAAAAACGGAGTTTTCCGCAAAAGAAACGGATACATTAACAAGATCCACCAGCGGAAGAGTTTTATTGATATGATCATAGCTTATACAGTCAGGCAGATGGTGAGGCAGAGTGTAATGGGATTGCGTCAGGGTTTTCCACTGCGGCGACGCAATGATCTCCTCTCGATTACCGGAAAGTTTTATTTCCCCCTCCCGCAGGTAAACCAGTTTTTTTATTTCACCGGGTAAACTGCTATGGTAAAAATCAAACAATATAATACTAAGCCCTTCTGCAATCAGCTGATTGAGAACCTTAGTTAACTGCGCCTGCGAACCGATATCCAAACCGGCATAGGGTTCATCCAAAATTAATAATTGCGGTTTGCATAGCAAAGCCCTTGCCATCAGCACCTTGCGCGTCTCGCCCGTGGATAATATTTTAAAAGGTTTATCAAGCAGGTTTTCGATTGCCAGCAGGCTAATGATTTTGTCAAAATCATCCGTTACAACAATATTGTCGCTGTTATCCTGACAAATCACCTGCCGCGCAGAGCGTCCCCAGTCCACCCCACCCTCGAGATATTCACTGTCGTCATGCAGACGATCATATTCCAGTGTGACAGCTTCTAGTTCAAAACTTAAGCTGCTATGTTTTTCAGTTAAGCGCACACTGCCCGAATAATCTTTGATGCAGCCCAGTAAAATCTGTGCCAATAAAGATTTTCCACTGGCATTATCCCCTACCACTAACAGTGACTCACCTCTTTGCAGAGTTAACTCTTCTACATTCAATGTCAGGTTATTATCGGATTGTTTATGGTTAAACTGATAAGAAAGGTTTGAAATAGTCAGCATAAAACCTCGCAGTTAGATTGTGTTAAAAGATCATTGCACTTTTTAAAGGGCATAAACAGATATTGGTAACGAAGTATTTTAAAAAAACCTCAGCACAGAGCATAAATCAGCATACCGGTTAAGGTAAAGATCCAGTAAACTTCAAACAACCATTTATCTCTCAGAGCCAATCTTATGAATTATCTATCCTGTGTTGAAGTTCAGCCGCAAACAAAAGCAGATGCAGCCGTTATCTGGTTGCATGGTTTAGGTGCCGACGGACACGATTTTGAAGGCGTTGTCCCGCAGCTGAAGTTACCGGAAAATAGTGCTATTCGTTTTGTGTTTCCGCATGCCCCCTCTATTCCGGTAACTATTAATGGCGGTTATATCATGCCTGCCTGGTACGACATTATGGACCAGAGCATTGAGCGTAAGGTTGATTTATCCCATTTAAACGATTCTGCTGTGAAAATCCAGGCTTTGATTGATCGCGAAATTGAGCGCGGTATCTCTTCGGATCGGATTGTCATTGCCGGATTTTCTCAAGGTGGCGCAGTTGCACTCCAGGCGGCATTGACCTATCCGAAACCACTGGCAGGCTTGCTGGTGATGTCGAGCTACTTTGCCAGCAAAGAGAGTATTCAGATTAACCCTGCCAATAGTGCTATTAAGCTTGCCATCATGCATGGCAGTTTGGACCCTATCGTCAACCCGATCCTCGGGAAACGGGCATTGCAATCGCTTGCTGAAATGGGATTTCACCCCGACTATAAAAGTTATACAATGGGGCATAATGTTTGCGCTGAACAAATTAATGATATCTCGGCCTGGTTGCTTGGATGTTTAGCTGATAAATAACAACTACTTTCATATAACAAGATTAAGGTAAAAAAATGGCCAGACAAGTGACATATGTTTTTAAAGGTAAGCGCAAGACTATTCAGTTTTCCTATAACCAGTTCCACGATATCTATGAAGCAGCCGCAGATGCTGAAGGGGTTGATTTACAACACTTTCTGAACATGGAGAAACAGCTGGAAATGAGTTGCCGGGGTCAGGGAATAGTGAAAAATTTCCGCCAGACGGAATTTGCCAAGATGGGGTTTGAGGAGATTAAATTTTTGCGTGATGAACCCCTGAGTAAATAATTTTCCTTCCTTAACGCAGAACATAAACACGGGAAGATGATTAATCCGGTATTGCCGAGCTGCGAGCTGAAAATACCGGATAATTCTTTAATGTGTGATTAGTGGCTCAACCAGCCCTTCTCAACTGCCAAGTCAATTTCGGAGCAAGCATAACTCCATAATTTAGGGGCTAGATCCTGCAGATATTGGTTGCGTTTAAGCACTTGGTGCTTTTTAACCTCATGTTTAGCCCAACTACCGCCCTGGTTAGCCATATTCTGAATCAGCGGCAGGATACAATCCATCGCTTTAGCAAATCGGGCATCAGCGCTTTCCGCCTGTTCAAACTCCAGCCATAATGTTTGAAATAACTGAAATTGCGTTTCCGGTAATAAACCGAATAAACGATTGGCAGCCCTTAGCTCTTTTTCCTCCTGGGCATCGAGATCCTGCTGCGCCGCAAAGGCAAAAGTATCGCCTACATCAATTTCGACAATATCATGAATAAGCAGCATGCTGACAACCCGATTTATATTCACCGGCTCCTGTGCATATTGATGAAAAACAGTCGCCACCATGGAAATATGCCAACTGTGCTCGGCACTGTTTTCCTGACGATTATCATCGGATTGCACCATTGTTTTACGGTAAACCGCCTTTAAACGATCTAGCTCCATTATAAAGTTTAGCTGCTGTTTTAATTCTTTCATTATCAATCCAAAATTGCTCAAACCAATGGCCGGAAACTTTATCATATAACCCTTAAACAGATCTCTTAGAACTTTCATGCGGGAAGAAATTTTTTAGGCATTTACCCTGCAAAGGGCAATCAATAACCCGATTATCAGTGAGATATCTAAGCGCTTAGTACTTATTTCCTCGAATCTGACTTATATTAAGCATCTTGAAGCAATTATTACTCGTATAAATATTTAATATTTGCTATATTATTGCGCCATGATCACTGGTTACACTTTTTTGTTTTATACAAATTGGGCAGTAAGTTAGGGTTATGGTTATCTTAATAAATTTAATTCTGTGTTTATGACCTAATAAAATCATAAGCATATTAATTTCGGAGTGTTGCAATGAAAGTTCGTGCATCCGTTAAAAAAATCTGTCGTAACTGTAAAGTTATCAAGCGCAACGGTGTTGTGCGTGTTATCTGTGTAGAGCCAAAACATAAACAACGTCAAGGCTAAGACCGATTTTGGATCCATTAGTTTAAGCTTCATTAACAGCTGAACTAGATTTTCTTTTTTTTCATTTGCCGAGTATCCTACCGGGCTTTTCGCAAATGATTCATTTACTTTTAAGGAGTGCATAGTGGCCCGTATCGCTGGCATTAACGTTCCTGATCATAAGCATGCTGTGATTGCATTAACTGCAATTTTCGGTATCGGCAAAACTCGCTCACAGAAAATCTGTGCAGCAGCCGGCATCGCAGAATCAGCTAAACTGAAAGATCTGGACGAATCACAAATTGAAGCTCTTCGTACTGAAGTAGCTACGTTCACCGTTGAAGGTGATTTACGTCGTGAAGTATCTATGAACATCAAGCGTCTAATGGACCTTGGTTGTTACCGTGGACTTCGTCATCGTCGCAGCCTGCCTGTACGTGGACAGCGTTCTAAAACGAATGCTCGTACCCGTAAAGGTCCGCGCAAAGCAATTAAAAAATAGGGTAAGAGATCATGGCTAAAACTCCAACTCGTGCTCGCAAGCGCGTTAAAAAGCAAGTTGCTGATGGTATGGCTCATATCCATGCTTCTTTCAACAACACAATCGTAACTATTACAGACCGTCAAGGTAATGCGCTTTCCTGGGCAACTGCCGGTGGTTCTGGTTTCCGTGGTTCTCGTAAATCTACTCCGTTCGCTGCACAGGTTGCTGCTGA
>NZ_JBFGZY010000006.1:0-44385 GCF_041586535.1 Psychromonas sp.
CTTTGTGGCCAGCTAAAGCTGTTCAAAATCGTTCCATACGATTTTGTGCAATTAGAACAACTAGTTACTGCAATCAATGCCTTGCTTTCATCCATTTTTCCTACGCCTAAATAGATCATCTAATTAACGGAATTGGTATAACCGGTACAACCGCTATTTTTATATTTCACATATCTCCAGCGGGAGATTATCCGGATCCTTAAAGAAGGTATATTTTTTGCCGGTATAGGGGTCAATACGCACAGGCTCGACATCAATGGCAAAGGATTGCAGGTGTTTACAAGCCAGATCCATTGAATCCACCACAAAAGCGAGGTGTCTTAAACCCAGTGCTTCAGGGTAACCAGCCCGAGGGGCAAAATCCGGAAAGGAGAATAACTCGATTTGCGTACCGTCGGGGAGCTGCAAATCAAGCTTGTATGAATCACGCTCCTGCCTGTAATTCTCATCAATAATCTTTAACCCTAATACAGTGCTGTAGAAATACTTGGATTTCTGATAATCAGAACAGATGATGGCGCTATGGTGTGTCCCTTTTAGCATCTTTTATTCCTTAATTGTCTTATACAGCTGAAAACCACAGGCTTGATAATTTGCCAACGCGCGCGGATGATCTAGTGAACAAGTATGTACCCAGACCCGCTTCGCATCACATAACTGCCAGGCACTTTTAACCGCCTCTGAGAGCAGATAAGCGCCGAATCCTTTACCGATAAACTTAGGTGCGAGTCCGAAATAGAGTATTTCCACCTCATTATTATCTGCAATTTCAAGTTCAAAATAACCTGCGATTGCCCCCTGGTAATAAGCAACCCAGGTTCGCAGTTGTTCCCGCTCAACATGCGCCTGCCATTGTTCGTCAGAATCACTGAGCTTATCAAACCACTGCCAGTTCTCTCCGACTAAGCTATAAAGGTATTTATTAAAACGAAACTCTTTCACTTGCGCTTCAATAATAGTTAATCCCGTAACTCCAGGCTTTTCAAGCAGCTGTTCGGGGCTGGTCATTTGTAAATAAAAAGTTGTTAAATCATTATTATTCACCTTAACTTGCTCAACACAACCAGGCTGATCAACCGGATCACTACAGCAACTTCCAAAATGCACCGCTTCTAACCAGGCTTTTAACTCTTCTTCCGTGGCCTTTTTATTATTCACGTATTCCCCTTATCACTTAGAAGTATCAGCAGACTAAGATATTAATGTATCATCAATACCTGTCACACCCCACTGATATCATCTAAGCTTGAAACACTATGATTCATGATTACAGCTATAGTAGGGTTGTAGTGGATCAAGCCGCGTAATATAAGAGGCTGTTTATGATAAAGATTTATAATATTGCCGAACCATCATCACAGATTAGTATGGCTCCCACCATTATCCACCCTCTGCAAAGTCTCTCGGATTTACAAAACATCGGGGTGAGCAATATTTATATCAGAATCGATCCTCTGTTAAATATGTACAATCTCAACGGAACGAAAATCGGGCAACTTGATATATTACTTTCAACCGATAACTTAAGTGTCATTCCGGTTTTATCCATTGAAGAGCCGGAGACTATCGAACCTTTAAGCAAACTATTAAAAACGGAAAACAGCTTCGATATTACCCTTATCTCCTCGCAGCCGGGGTTAATTAACCAGGCGCGCGACTTAATGCCGCTTATTCGCGGTGCTGTTGATTATAGCCGTTACGATTTTGCAGCGATAAAAGATCCATTACACTTTATAGCCCAACAAACACATCGCGCAAAAGCAAAAATAGCCCTGTTGCCCGCACAATTTAACAGTAAAAAACAAGTTGAAACCCTGCAAAAGCGGCTAATCACAGCATGGTCAGCAGATAGCGGCACCAGCCTCAGCGAGGCGGTGGCAATGTTATGCTCCGGAGTAAACGGCATCATCAGCGACAATCCCATTCAGCTGCAGCAAGCCATGGGATTGTTTAACCGGCACAGTTTATTAAGAAAGCCGCTTATTATCGGACATCGCGGCACCCCCTCGTTATTACCTGAAAATAGCTTAGAAGGTGCGATTAAAGCCTGTCAGCTTGGGGTGGATGCCATTGAATACGATATCCAGCTCAGTGCAGATAAGCAGATCGTTGCCATGCACGATGAAAATGTAAAAAGAACCACTAACGGCTATGGCCTGATCGAAAAAATGACCCTGGCGGAAATAAAAAACCTGCGTATAACCGACAGAGGGAAAACAACTGAATTTTTAGTCCCAACACTCGAAGAACTTTTTGCTCAATTTGCAAATACGTCATTGATTCACTTCATTGAAATAAAAAGTAATAATCCGGAAATAATACAGCCGTTAAAAGCAGCAATAGAGAAATATCAGCTCGCCGACCGGGTGGTGGTGATCAGTTTTAAAGAGACGCAATTAAGCAGGATGTACGACATGATACCGGAGATCCCGGTCGGTTTTTTAAGCGACTATCAAGCTTCACAGAAGACAGATCAAAATCTGCAGCAGATATTAACGGCAACGCAAAAGTTTTCCAGCACCTTTAATCCTGACTATAAAAATTTAACGGCAGAGACAATGGAAGCGGCTAAACATCGCGGCACCACTTTCTGGACCTGGACCTTTGCAGACCCAAAAAAGGCGCAATATTATTATGCGCGGGGCATGCACGGCCTAACCTGCGACTATGCCCAATGGTTTGCAGATTTCCCGGTGTCTTTAATCCCTGAGCGTAATAGTGAAACCATTAAGGTCGGGCAACCACTGAACTTAACCGTGGTTCTCATCACTCAAGCAGGCAAAAAAATGCCGGCCCAGTCAATTTATACGGTGCTAGAAAGTAGTGCCGAGTACAGTCACAAAGACGGTAGTCTGCTATTTACAACCCCCGGTCAGGCTGCGCTGTTATTATCCCATCGGCATCAGATGTCCGGGGGGGAGTATTATCATATCTATGCAGCACCAATTCTGGTCACAATCATTAATGCATAAATTAACATGCTTGTGCAGTTGGCTCAGGTAATAACAAATTTGTAGATAAACTGACCATGCAGCCTAAAGGCCGCGCCCCAAACCAGTTAGACAAAGAAAAGCTAAAAGATAAGCTTTTACACTCAACCTGAGTTACCTACATAAGCATGTAAATTAATCGCTACAAACCAAGACCTTCTATAATCTCTAAAAATACAGCTTCGCGGTTTTTATTGCTCAGGCGCGGATACAAACGGCACAAACGGATAGCCTGTGCAAACTTATCCTTGCCGATCACACTTAATACCCGGGTAAACAGCTGCTCGTCAAGATAGAAGGTTTTAACCGCATGGGTTACGGCACTGTCTAAATTCACGTAACGGGTACCGTCAAAATCAAAAGCCTGGTTTTCAGTGTCGATAATCAGCTTTTCATTATTTATCCGCAGCTCCCAGCCCTGATAATTAATGCGCGCCTGAATCAGTTCAAACATAAACCATGCACTGCGTTTAAACCCTTCAAAGGCACTGCCTTCCAGCTCAGAGTCTGCCAGCTCCTGCCTAGTCCAGTTCAAGCCGATGCTCAGGGTTTTCTGGTGTTTGACGGTTAAGGCCTGTTTAACCGCATCACGGTAGGCAAATAATGAACTGAATGCGCTGCGCTGGACAATGGTTGCACACTCATTACAGCTCGACAGGCAGAGCGGCGGATGGCTGATTAAACTCTCTTCACTGGCATATCTCGGGAAGTTAATCTCTTTATCTTTAGGTTCGCCGCAAAACCAGCACTGATGGCGGTTATTAAAGGGGATTTCAATCAGGGGATAACGATTCATCGGTGTCCGTTTCAGTATAAAATAGTCGCGCGGGCATGGGGAATAACAGTTGAAAAACAAAAAAGTATTGACCGGAGATCAATACTTTTTTGCAGTGAACGTTTTGCTTAGCTGTTACCAGCCTTTAACAACACCACCCTGGAAAATTTCCAAAGCAGCTTGATACACTTCTTCTGACTGATATGCATTAACAAAGTTTTTTACATTTTCTGCAGTAACATTCTCCTCACGCGCAACGATCAGGTTTACATATGGTGATTCTTTATCTTCTACGAAAAGACCATCTTTTTCCGGTGATAAGTTGATGCTACCGGCGTAGGTAGTGTTGATAATCGCAAGCTCAACATCATCTAATGAACGTGGTAGTTGCGCAGCTTCCAGCTCAACAATTTCGACGTTCTTAGGGCTGCTGACAATATCCAATACCGTTGCAGTCAGATCTGCACCCTCTTTTAATAGCAGCACACCTTGTTGCTGGAGCAGCAGCAATGAGCGACCTAAGTTTGTCGGGTCACTTGGTACAGCAATTTGAGCACCTTCAGGCAGTTCATCAAGTGATGTGATTTTGCTTGAATAACCTGCAATAGGGTAAACAAAGGTATTACCTGCTACTGCAAACTTATAACCGCGATCTTTAACTTGCTGATCCAGATAAGGCTTGTGTTGGAAGGCATTCACATCCAGCGAACCTTCATCAAGTGCCGCATTAGGGGTAATGTAATCAGAAAAAGTCACCAGTTTAACGTCTAAACCATATTTTTCTTTGGCAACTTGTGCTGCAACTTCAGCAACCTGTGCTTCAGAGCCGGCAATCACACCAACGGTGATTTTATTATTATCAACAACAACAGCTTCCTGCTCACCACAAGCGCTTAACAGCAGTGTAGAAGCCAGACCGGCAACAGCAAAAAGATTTTTAAGGTTAAAGCTCATCGTATTTCTCCTTTCAGGGCTTTCCCTGAATTTTAAGTAGTAAAATAGTTGTTATTTATTAACGGTGGTCAACATACTTAACCAAGTGATCACCCACTGATTGAATAATCTGTACCAGTAACACTAAGATAACCACAGTGATCATCATCACCGTGCCATCGAAACGCTGATAACCATAACGGATACCCACATCACCAAGACCGCCGCCGCCTACTGTTCCTGCCATAGCAGAGTAACCAATTAAAGTCACCAGGGTAATAGTAATGGCGTTGATAATCCCGGGCAGGGCTTCCGGTAACAGCACTTTCATGATGATCTGCTTGGGTTTTGCGCCCATTGCCAACGCAGCCTCCACGAGTCCTGAGGGAACTTCCAATAATGCGCCCTCAACCAGACGGGCAATAAAAGGAATTGCACCTATGGTCAGTGGCACAATTGCCGCTGCTGTACCGATCGTGGTACCAACCACAAAACGGGTAAAAGGAATAATTGCCACCAGAAGAATAATAAAAGGGATAGAACGGCCAATATTAACCACCACACCTAATATTTTGTTTAAAACCGGATTTTCCAGCAAACCATTTTTTTTACTTAAATGCAGTAAAACGCCAAGCGGGATACCGACAGCAAAACCGATAAAACCGGAAGCAAAGACCATCGCCAGGGTTTCCCCTAGTGCATCAATCAATAACTGTATAAGGCGCTCATTATGATTCCACCAACTCAATGCCGCATCAACTGACATAACCTAATACCTCTACTTCTACATTGTGGTTTTTAAGAAAAGTAATGGCTTCCAGAGACGCTTCTTCCGGGCCAAAAAACTCCGCCAGCATCAGACCAAATTTAACCCCGCCGACATAATCCATATTGGAGCTGATAATACTGATATCAATAGCAAACTGACGTGCAACCTGGCTGACTAAAGGTGCATCCACGGATGCACCGGTAAATTCTAAACGCACCAGCGGGAAACTATTTTCCACTCGCTCACTCAACAAACGCGCCTGATAATCAGCGGGAATGGTAAGATCCAGCGTTGAGCGAATAAACTGACGTGCTAATTCCGTTTTAGGGTGTGCAAAAATATCCCCCACAGAGCCTTCTTCAACCAGTTTTCCATCTCCAATAATCGCAACTTGTGAGCAGATACCTTTTACCACCGCCATTTCATGGGTAATTAACAAAATGGTTAAGTTTAATTCCTGATTTATCTTGCGCAGCAGTTCCAGAATTGATTGTGTGGTAGCCGGATCCAGCGCGCTGGTTGCCTCATCGCACAATAAAACAATAGGATCTGATGCCAGCGCACGCGCAATGGCGACCCGCTGTTTTTGCCCGCCACTTAAATTAGCCGGATAGCTGTCGCTTTTATCAGCCAGGCCAACCAGCACTAATAAACTGTCAACCTTCTCTTTAATCTTCTTTTTACTTACACCAGCTAACTCAAGCGGCAGCGCTACATTATCAAAAACCGTACGCGATGATAACAGGTTAAAGTGCTGGAAAATCATACCGATTTTACGGCGCATTAAGGTTAACTCTTGATTTGAGAGCAGGGTAAGATCAACACCATCAACTATGATACTGCCACTGGAAGGGCGTTCTAACAAATTAACACAACGAATTAAAGTGCTCTTACCTGCACCGGATGAGCCGATAACACCGAAAATAGTGCCTTGTTCAATATTAACGTTTATGCCGCTGAGTGCATTGATGGCCCGCCCGGCCTGATAAAACACCTTATTAACTTCTTTTATTTGAATCATCAAATTTCCTGAATTTTACTGTGGGGTGACGCATTTTTCTGTTTGCACTATGCGGAAAGCAGATGACAACAAAAAGAGGGTGAACAATAAGCCGTCTAGACGTCCAAGTCAACATTTACTTTACACAGCTCAAATATTCTGAACAGCAGTGTACGTCGGCAGCGAAAAAACGTCCTTATTCTCTACTCAAAAACTGTCGATCATGAAGAGGCAAACACCGTCAAGTAAAATAAGAAAGCAATCAACTTTTGTTATTGTTGCAATTTAGTTAACATAAATTGCTTAATTTTTTTGACTTTTGGGTTTTTTGTACTAAAAAAGCGAGCTGGATCTGAATAATTGGATCAATAATCGAGATTGAATCACCCTGTGCGTAGTATGGGCGATGAAAATACAAGTGACAGGTCTTTTACATAATTAAATGGAGTTTTAACTGTGAGTGAAAATAACGATAACCATCTATCTTCCTTAAGCCGCCGAAATTTTCTAAAAACAACCACCGGACTTGCACTTGCAGGAACAGCTTTAATATCCGGCACAGCCCAGGCTGCAGGTAAGTACCATTCTAATCATGGTGATTTCTGGGAAAATGTCAGTGATAAGTTTACGCTCGACCCTGCCACTACCTATATGAATATCGGCACAACAGGTTCCATGCCGCGTCAAGTACTCGATAACTATAACGAGAATAACCGCATTGTGGCCAGCAACCCGTGGGATATGCAGAATAAATTTGGTAGTTGGCCGCATACCACGGAAATGACCGATGCTATTGCCCCGGGTTTTGGCGCCAATGCAGATGAAATCGTGATCAGCCGCAATACCACAGACGGTATGGTCAGCATTCTCAACGGATTGGATTTTCAGCCGGGTGACGTGATCCTGACCACCCACCATGAACATGTTGCGGCAAATTCCCCCCTATATATTGCTGCAAAACGCAACGGTGTCGAGGTGGTTGAGTTAGAAATTCCGGTTTATACCGGTCATAACAAAATCACAGAAGATGATTTTGTGAAAGTGTTTAAAAAAGCAGTGAAAAAATATAAAAACAGCGTTCGTTTAATTACTTTCTCGCACATCACCTATAAAACAGGTACCACCCTGCCGGCAAAACGTATTTGTCAGGAAGTTGCGATTCCTAACCGTATTCCAACTTTAATTGATGGTGCGCATACGATCGGTATGCTTAATTTGGACTTTCATGATATTGGCTGTGATTTTTATGCGGGTTCAGGGCACAAATGGCAGTGTGGCCCCGGCTCAACAGGCATCCTTTATGTACGCACCCCTTCACGCTTTGATGATAGTGAAGAGAATTACTGGCCGGATCGCGACATGCCATTATGGTTTGTTAACTCATCTTTAGGGCACCTTGAATACTTCTCGGCACAATGGAAACTGCAGTATAAAGGCAATGATAACTTTCCGGCTCTGCAGGCATTAACCGATTCCTGTCTGATCTGGGATGAAATAGGCCGTGATAAGATTGAAGAGCGTGTGTTAACTCTGAGCGCATTGTGCAAAGATGAATTATCTAAAGCCTTTCCCCGTGCTTATTCCTACGCGCCAAATATCCCTGAACTGTCCAGCGGTATCACGACCATCAATCCCTTTGATGATCAGACCGATTTAACCATCTTAAATGAATTCAGGGACAGATTACGTGAGGAATACGGCTACATTATCAGAACCACTGATTTTAAAGTGGCGAAAGATGATGCGCTGGATTCACACGCACTGCGTATCTCCACACACCTTTTCCACAGCAAAGAGGATGTAATAGGTTTGGTTGAAGCCATGCAAGCTATCTATTTATCCATGTAATATTCGACACATCACCGCAACTTAGGTAAGCTCTAAGCTGCGGTTTTTTTTATCCACCGCTAAATGTCTTTTTAAACGCCTCTAAGGAACCCAAAATGCCAGCCAAAAGGATTTGCTTAATATCGCTACTATTCTCGGCTGTACTGACAATATTCAGCAGTCAGGCTAGTGCCAGAGATCTGGCTGAAATTCAACAAGCAGGTGTACTACGGCATATCGGCATTCCTTATGCCAATTTTGTCACCCACTATACACTGGGTGACAAAGTCATTAATAGCGGTATGGATACTGAGCTAATGCAGGCCTTTGCGGCTCATCTGGGGGTAAAATATGAATATGTCCCGGCAACCTGGACCAATGTAATTGGCTTAATATCAGGACGCAATGCACAATATATAGATAATCAAATAATCTATGATGATAAAGAAGAAACGATACAGGGTGACGTAATAGCCAACGGCTTCACAACGCTGGAATGGCGCAAAGAAGTCATTGACTTTTCCGATGATTATTTTCCATCAGCGGTATGGTTGGTATCACGTACGGATTCAGATTTACAACCTATCCGCCCCGGCAACAGTATTTCTGAAGATATTGTTGAGGTAAAATCACTGATTAAAAAACGCGATGTACTGGCACTACAGCATTCCTGCCTGGATCCTGCTCTCTATCAGTTAGAACTGACTGGTGCGAATGTTATTTTGCCTACTCAAGAGCGTAAATTAAATGAAATGATCCCCGCCATCCTTAACCGCGACGCGGAAAGTACTATCCTGGATGTTCCGGATATATTGATTGCACTTGAAAAATGGCCCGGCGAGATTAAAGTGATCGGCCCGATTTCACCGGAGCAGAGAATGGCCGTAGGCTTTCGTAAAGAATCTCCGCAATTGCGCAAAGCTTTTAACGCTTATCTAAAACAGATCCGCGCTGATGGCAGTTACAATAAAATAGTGCAGAAATATTACCCAAGTGTATTCCACTATTACCCGACATTTTTTACCAACGCGGTAACAGCAAATAAAAAATGATCTTACGCAAGTGGTTTAGCAGCAAAGTAGTGATCATCATAGCCGGCAGTTTACTGACGGCCTATCTTATTGTCATTCTTGCAGCAACCAATCTCGGGCAGAACCGGCTGCAGGAATCCCAGCATAACGAGTTAAATCTGAAGGTTGCTAATTATGCCGACGGCCTCAGTTTTTTCTTTGAAGTAAACCAGTATAACGTTTCCAATATTGCCAACGATAAAACCATCCGTACTTTTTTCGCTAATCTGGCTTCCGGCATGTCGATGGAATACGGGCTAGGATCCAGCCTGTTTAATTTAAAACAACTAATCAATAAATTTGCCCAGAATAGCAGTATCAATAATACCCCTATTTACGATCGCGTCGCGCTGGTTGATTTCAGCGAGAGTGTTATCTTCGATACAAAGTCAGGTCAGGCGTTAGACCTAAACCAGATTCCATTTACTGATATGGAGAAAAGCTCACCTGTAAAGACGATTCTCCCCCCCGCACTGGATAGTAATAAAAAAGACGCAAGAATCATCGCTATCCCCGGCCCCGATGGGTTAAAAATAAAACTATTAAAAACAGTTTTTTATCAAAATAATCCCAGTGCGCTGCTGATTGCCGAACTCAATACGCAATTGATTATCCAGCAGTTAAGCTCGCAGGGAGCTGCGGATAATGTCAACCGCCTGCAACTATCAACACCGAACGGCAGTATCCAGGCGTTGGACTCTTTCCAATCAAAATACCGCCAGGCTCAATTTTCACTACCTTACGAAACAGATAATCAAATCTATATTGAATACCCGATCGGCAACACAGAATTTAGTTTGAAAGGCTGGTTCGCACCGGTCAATGAGCAAGATATATTAACATCAGGCTGGTTTGTGGTGGCTATTTCAATATTGGCCTTTCCGGTACTCGCCGGGCTTTATTATCTGATGCGCATCAATAACAGCAATATTGTCCTGCAAACCCAAGTGACCCTGTCGGCCAGGCAGCAGCGTATTCTGGCCAAACAAAACGCCCAGTTACAAAGTGAAATAGCAAAACGTAAACAATCTGAAAAAGAGCTCGCGCACCAGGCTAACCATGATGCCCTGACGGAATTACCCAACAGAAGCTATAGCCAGGAACGGCTCAATCAGGCCATCTTTAGCGCGCAAAGACATAATACCCAGATTCTGGTGATGTTTATTGATTTGGACAATTTCAAACAGATTAACGATACCTTAGGCCATGACGCAGGCGATCAGATCCTCAAGCAGACCAGTACCCGCCTAATTAACTCAGTGCGTAATACCGATACGGTTGCCCGTTTGGGCGGGGATGAATTTTTGCTGATCATCCCTGAAATCACCGGCGAAGATACGGCAAAAATTTTAGCGGGTAAAATTCTTAGCGCCTTTGACAAACCTTTTATCATAGAAAACCAGGAGTTTTTTACCTCCACCAGTATCGGGATGTCACTCTACCCGCAGGACGGCGATAATCCGGACAGTCTGCTGAAAAATGCTGATACCGCCCTGTACCGGGTAAAAGATGCCGGCCGTAACGGTTTCAGTTTTTATGATCCTAGTATGAATATTGATGTGCAGCGTAATCTTTCCTTAAATAGCCGCTTACGCATGGCGATCAGTAATAATGAACTGGAGCTGTACTACCAGCCGATTATTGATCTGAAAACCCGCAAGATAATCGCGGCAGAAGCCCTTATGCGCTGGAATGATGGTGAGTTAGGCTTTATCTCTCCCGAAGAGTTTATTCCTTTAGCTGAGAAAAATGGCTTAATTCACGTGATCGGAGAACAAGCTCTCAGAGATGCTTGTTTTCAGGCTGCAGAGTGGCAGGCAATTACGCCCCTTCAAATCGCGGTTAACTTTTCCAGCGTGCAGTTCCGTTACTGCGATGAGCTGCTGCTAAAAATCACAAATATACTAAAAAACAGCGGATTGCCTGCCAACAGGCTGGAAGTTGAAGTAACAGAAAGCCTTCTAATCGACCAGCATGATGAACTGCTCAATATGCTGGATCAGCTTAAAGCACTGGGCGTTAAAATCTGTATTGATGACTTCGGCACAGGTTATTCAGCACTAAGTTACCTGCAGAAGTTTTCCTTTTCCAAACTTAAAATTGACCGGGCGTTTATCAATAATATGGTCACCAGTCATGCGGATATGGCCCTGGTGACGGCCATTCTGGCGATGGCCAACGCATTAGAATTAAAAGTGGTAGCCGAAGGGATTGAAAATGACTGGCAGGCAAACTTCCTGGAACGACGTCATTGTGAGTACGGTCAGGGGTATCTGTTCAGCAGACCGTTACCTGCTAAGGAATTTACTCAGCTGTTGTTACAAGATCAGAAAAAGGCACGTTTAGAAGTTTTGGAGCATCAAACCTAAGCCAACAGCCAACAGCCAACAGCCAACAGCCAACAGCCAAAGATAGAGTCGGCATCTCTTACAACACGTCAACTGCTAATTTCAAAAAACTGTCAGAAAAAGGATCTAGATTATTGTTATTTTATAGCGTTAGTCTAAACTCCCCCGCAAAAATATATTCGAAGAGGTTATTACATGTCCGATAAAGTATTTATTACTGCCCAACAATTACTTGAAGACTCATTTCGTCTTGCTGCACAAGTCTATGACAGCGGTTTCCGTCCGCAGTTTATTGTTGGCATCTGGCGTGGGGGCGCGCCCATCGGTATTGCCGTACAGGAATATTTTGATTATAAAAAAGTAGATACGGACCACATTGCCGTGCGTACCTCTTCTTATTACGGTATTGGCCAGCAAAGCAAGACGATAAAAGTACATGGTCTGCATTACATTATTGAAAATGCCAATGCTGATGACGGCCTGCTGATTGTCGATGATGTATTTGATTCCGGCCGCAGTGTCGTGGCACTGGTTGAGAGGCTGACTTCAGAGATGCGTTTAAATATGCCCAAAGACGTGCGCATCGCAACGCCATATTACAAGCCTAAAAATAAAGCGGTTTCCATGGTACCGGATTATTTCATCCATGAATCAGAAGAATGGCTAGTATTCCCGCATGAAGTATCGGGTTTATCCGTTGATGAGATTATTTCAGGGAAAGGTGATTTTAAAAACATTAAGCATTTATTCGCTGAATAAAGTAAAATCAAGCACCTTTCGGCATTGCCTAAGGTGCTTCATTGTTTACTGATGTACCCTGCTGTTTTATCCAATATATCCGGATAAAGCTGAAAAAATATCTCTGTTAATCTGTCATAATGCGCAACCAGTGCTTCACCGGTGAAGGCCAATGGTGCCATTCTGGGACTGCGTAATGCCATACGCTCCAGGCCATAACCAATATTCTCAATTTCTGCGTAGGACTCAAGCCACTTTTGCTGCCAGATCAATGTTGATACTCTACTGAAACGCGGCGGCAGTGTATTTGTTTCACGAGCTGATTCAGATTCAACCTGTAACTCTGCCTGCCGGCAAAAGCGCGCTAAAGATAAATCATGAAATTGCTGCCAGTATCTGGCCAGACAATGATCCCAGAACATATCCAGCGCAATCGGAGCATAGCGGCGCAACTCTCTGCTGAACAATGGCTTGGCTAATTTCACCAGCTCATGCTGATCCGTATAACTGTCAACAAAACGATGCAGACGAATACCCTGGACAATATCGGCATTAAATTGACCGAGCGGATTGCCTTTAACAAAATCACCCAACAAATTACCTAAAAAACTGCTGTTGTTATGTTGTGCAATATGCAGGTGTGCCAGAAAATTCATAATAAAACCCATGCAGCATGAAAGCAGCTGCTTAGTATACCTGAAAGAGTCAAGCAGCTAAACGAAGGAAAAGTAGTGAGAAGAATTTCGACAAATATAAGCGGAAAATTAACGAGTTAAAACAATCTAGATCCTGTACTCCTGCGCGCCTCAAGGACAAGCTACCGCGGCAGATTGAGCGACCTTGGCTATAATCATATCTAGCGCCTGTAAGTCTGTACTTATCTGAACACAATTTTGCTTATACCAATTCCGTTAATTAGATGATCTATTTAGGCGTAGGAAAAATGGATGAAAGCCAGGCATTGATTGCAGTAACTAGTTGTTCTAATTCTAAAATCAATAACAAAGACTAAAACGTAGTTTTATGTCTAGCTAGCATTCATTTTAACAAGCATAAATGAATAGATAATTATCGGATTTGGTATTATCACGATCAGGGGGGAAAGGAGCCATCATGACAGATCAAAAATATATTGTTGCGCTGGATCAGGGCACAACAAGCTCCCGCGCCCTGATTCTTGACCATGATACGAATATTGTCGCTGTCGCTCAACGCGAATTTAAACAGATTTACCCTCAGGCTGGTTGGGTGGAGCATGATCCCCTTGAAATTTATGCCTCACAACGTTCTGTTTTAGTGGAAACTTTAGCCAAAGCGGGCGTCCGCAGTGATCAAATTTCTGCTATTGGTATTACCAATCAGCGCGAAACCACCATCGTCTGGAATAAACAATCAGGTAAACCGGTTTACAATGCCATCGTCTGGCAATGCCGGCGCACGGCAGATATGTGTAAAGCATTAAAACAACAACCCGGACTGGAAGAGTATATACGCGAAAATACCGGTTTGCTGCTGGATCCTTATTTCTCCGCCAGCAAGATAAAATGGATTTTAGACAATGTAAAAGGTGCCCGTGAAGATGCGCAGGCCGGTAAATTACTCTTCGGGACCGTCGACAGCTGGCTGGTCTGGAAAATGACTCAGGAGCATATACATATTACCGACTATACCAATGCATCCCGTACCATGCTGTTTAATATCAACACGTTAAAATGGGATGAAAAACTACTGCAGGTGTTTTCTATTCCGCCTTCGATGATGCCTGAAGTACGCAGCTCTTCAGAGGTTTACGGCAAAATGAAGATCGGTGGTAATGTCGGTACAGGCATCCCTATTACCGGTATTGCCGGCGATCAGCAGGCAGCGTTATTCGGCCAGATGTGCGTCAGCAAGGGGCAGGCGAAAAACACCTATGGAACCGGGTGTTTTTTATTGATGAATACGGGGAAAGAGAAGGTAAGGTCAAAAAATGGCCTGTTGACCACCCTCGCCTGCGGTGAACGGGGTGAGATATCCTACGCCCTGGAAGGGGCGATATTTATGGCCGGTGCTTCCATTCAATGGTTACGCGACGAGATGAAATTATTAGCCGACGCAAAAGATTCGGAATATTTTGCCACCAGGGTTGATTCATCAAACGGTGTATATGTGGTTCCTGCATTTACCGGTTTGGGGGCGCCCTACTGGGAGCCTTATGCAAGAGGGATTATTGTCGGCCTAACCCGGGGAGTGAACAGCAACCATATTATCCGGGCGACCCTGGAAAGTATCGCCTACCAGACCCGGGATGTACTGGATGCGATGCAGTCTGATTCGGGCATAAAATTGGATTCATTACGCGTAGACGGCGGCGCGGTCAGCAATAATTTTTTAATGCAGTTCCAGTCTGACGTGTTAAATACCAGCGTACTGCGTCCCGCAGTAAGCGAAGTCACCGCATTGGGTGCGGCCTACCTCGCCGGGCTTGCTGTCGGTTACTGGAATAATCTGGATGAATTAAGCGGTAAAGCCGTTATTGAACATATTTTTCAACCTGAACAGGATCCTGCTAAACGTCAAAAACGTTACCGGGGCTGGCTGCGGGCGGTAAAATGCACACAGGCCTGGGCGGCGTTACACGACCCGGATGATGATTAGCCGGGCAGCAAACAGCGGACCATGATCAGCAGCAACTAGCGTTCTTTATTACCTTTTAATCAGTCTCCGGGAAACAACTTCGACGGTCGGATTATAAACCCCCTGCGCGGCTGATAAAGCAAGCTGCAGCGCTTTTTCGGCAATCACTTCTAACTGCTGCGGCAGCGACTGCACTTTAATCGGTAAAAAATCCAGCAGACGATTATCGCCAAAGGTTGCCAGCACGATTTTTTTCTGTAAATCCGGATGCGCTAATAAACATTCCAAAACCCCTTCAAACAACGCATAAGAGGTAATTAAAACAGCATCGGGAAAACTGCCCTGTTCCACCCACTGCCCCGCTAAATGCTGCCCCTGCTGCAGACTGAAGTTCTCACCATAGGCATAGTTAATTTCAAGCGCACCTTTATGGTTTGCTACTGCCGCATTAAAACCTGACTCCCGCTCTTTGGAAACCCCTAACTGCGGCACAGCGCCCAGCAAGCCGATACTGCTGATATTTTTCTCCAGCAGGGACTCGCATAATCGGTAAGCGCCCTCCAGATCTTCGCTAATTACACTACTGAAAAATTCATCATCCATACAGCGGTCGATCGCCACCACCGGCACCCCCTTCGCCTGAATATTACGGTAGAATTCATGATCACCGGGTAATGCACTGGCAACAATTAGTACATCAATGCTGCGCCGGATAAGATTCTCCGCAACGCTCATTTCCGTTTCAATCTGATCATCAGAGCAGCTGATAATTAACTGAAAACCGGATTTTCGCGCATCCCGTTCTAATAGTTTGGCCAGTTTTGCATAGCTGGAGTTTTCCAAATCAGGAATAATCAAGCCAAAAGTACGGCTGTTACCGGCGCGCAGAGAACTCGCCGCATAATTAGCTTTATAGTTATATTTATCCACCACCGCCATTACTTTCAGGCAGGTTTTTTCACTGATCCTATATTTATCCGCTTTTCCATTAATGACATAACTGGCAGTGGTGCGCGAGACACCGGCAAGCTTGGCTATTTCTTCTAATTTCATCAAAAATCCAATTCAAAAGGCAATTATCGAGATCCTTATCACAATATCAATAAGCGGCCAATAAATAAACACTGGCAAGTGGTTGCAATTTTAGATGAAACGGTTCAGCATAGCAACTGAATCGTTTCAGCTAAAAGATAAAGCAACAGTTAAGCAGTTATCAGGCAATTCAAAATCAAATAAAGGTCTAAAATGAAGGAAATGCCCAGCGGATCACGCAGGCAACTAACAACAGATATGAGCAACTGATTTTTAAACCATTAAATTGCACAACATCGAGCGGCTACTAAGCTCAAATAGCTGAACATTTTTAACCAGAGTCGTCTGCATTATGAATGCGCGACAGTAACTAACATTAGTAAGGTGCTCTGCATGTTATCAATTACCAACAACGATATTATTCTCTCGCAAGCTGCAGATAATAAACAAGATGCCATTAAATCTATCGCCAACAGTTTAGGTGACAAGGGGTATGTAGAAAGCGGTTATGTGGATGGCATGCTTGCGCGTGAAACACAAAACAGTACTTTTTTAGGTAATGGCATCGCCATCCCGCACGGCACAAAAGAGTCGAGTGATCAAATAAAACAAACCGGTGTTATTCTGCACCACTTCCCACAGGGAGTAAATTGGGGTAATGATGATACTGTTTATCTTGCAATCGGTATCGCGGCAAAATCAGATGAGCATTTACAAATTTTAAAAATGCTCACCACAGTGCTTTCTGCAGAGGGCGTTGAAGAGCAGTTAAGAGATGCA
Source organism: Psychromonas sp. (assembly GCF_041586535.1). Lineage (GTDB taxonomy): Bacteria > Pseudomonadota > Gammaproteobacteria > Enterobacterales > Psychromonadaceae > Psychromonas. The sequence goes on from NZ_JBFGZY010000006.1 coordinate 16,879, forward strand.
ACCAATGCGGATACCATCGTTGATTTAATCACGGGTAAAGTACAAACCGAAATGCTCTTGACCGCAGACTTAATCGAACTGAACTCTCCAGCAGCAGATTTAAGTCAACTGACAGCAGCAGCTGCTGCTTTATTAAAAAATCAGCATGCGGTCAGTGAAACCTTTGTAAAAACAACGCTTGCTGACCAGCCTACTCATTTAGGACAAGGTCTGTGGTTAAGCGCAACTAATCAAGGCGTTAATAAAACAGCCCTTTCTTTTGTCACTGCTTCACAGGCAGCTGCCAATCAGGATAAACCTGTCAAAGGGTTAATATGCTTAGCAAGTAACAGTCAACTACATTTAAAAACCCTGGATCTGCTGGTTGAGCTGATGGCGCAACAGAAAATAGCATCTATTTTCACTTCCAACCGGCAGCAAATCATTAACTTGCTGACCAAAGAAACCGTTGATGGCAGTCAGGTAACCTTAACCATTAAAAATCCTCATGGTCTGCACGCCCGCCCCGGCGCAATGCTGGTTAATACGGCGAAAAAGTTTGCAGCAACAATTCAAATGGCCCGTGCCGACACGCCGGATAATGTTGTGAATGCCAAGAGTTTAATGAAGGTCATGACCTTAGGAGTCAAGTTTAAAGACCAGTTACAGTTTACCGCACAAGGTGCAGATGCCGATGCAGCGCTTGCCGCGATCGCTCAGGCAATTGAAGAAGGTTTAGGAGAAGCAATTCGATGAATAAAAATCTAAAGGTTGTCACTGTCACCTTAAATCCGGCTTTGGATCTTACCGGCTCACTTGAGCTGTTACAGACCGGTACGGTGAACTTAATTGAAACCGGCAGTCTGCACCCTGCAGGTAAAGGGATTAACGTTGCCAAAGTACTTGCTGAACTTGGGGCCGATGTCACCGTTACCGGGCTGCTGGGCGAAAATAATCAGGCTGCCTTTGTGCAGTTATTTGATTCGTTGGAGATTAATGATCAATTCATCCGCGTTCAGGGTGATACGCGCATTAATGTAAAAATTGTTGAAAAATCCGGTCAGGTAAGCGATCTCAACTTCCCCGGGGTAACCATTACGCAAGCTGAAATAGTTAAATTTGAGCAGACTTTATTTGCACTTGCAGAAACGCACGAGATCTTTGTTATTGCCGGAAGCCTGCCGAAAGGTGTGACGCCAGAAAAATGTGCGGACTGGGTTGCAGCACTGCAGAAAGCAGGTAAAAAAGTATTTTTTGACAGCAGCAACAAAGCACTGGCAGCGGGCGTCAATGCGCACCCTTACCTTATTAAACCCAATGATGAAGAGCTGAGCGCTTTACTTAACCTGTCATTAACCAGCAATGAGCAGATAAAAGACGCTGCGCAGCAGCTGCATCAACAGGGCTGTGAAAATGTGGTTATCTCTTTAGGCGAAAAAGGCGTACTTTGGCTGGATCAGGCAGGTTGGCTTAAATCAACACCGCCTAAAATGCAGGTAGTCAGCACCGTTGGCGCGGGCGATACCTTAGTTGCCGGCCTTTGTTGGGGAGAACTCAATCAATGGGATAAAGCACAACGTTTAAGTTTTGCCACCGCATTAGCTGCCCTTGCTGTGGGCCAGGTCGGGGTAGGCGTTGAAGATATTACCCAAGTTGAAGATCTGCAAAAAAGTATTCAAATCAGTCAGGTCTGATTAAGACCTGCTATTAACTTTATAAATGAATGGTTCGTGAGGATTTAAGAAGATGAAATTAGCCATAGTAACCGCATGCCCGAGCGGCATTGCCAACAGCATCATTGCTGCGGGCTTAATTGAAAAAGCGGTCAAAGAATTAAACTGGGAAGCAGCGATCGAATGTCAGTCTACGGTCAAACCTGCTGAAACTTTAACTCAACAACAGATCGATCAAGCCGACTGCATTATTGTGGCGGCAAATACAGAGGTGGATGTTGAACGTTTTGCAGGTAAAAAAGTATATCAGTCGGATATAACAGCCTGCCTGGAAAATACCAAAAGCTACCTGGAAAACGCAGTTAATAATGCGAAATTACTCGCACCATCAGCACAAGGGAAGACTACTATGCAATCAACTAAAAAAATTGTTGCTATTACAGCCTGTCCAACAGGTGTAGCACACACCTTTATGGCCGCAACCGCTCTAGAAAATAAGGCTAAAAAGCTTGGTTATGAAATCAAGGTTGAAACGCGCGGCTCAGTTGGGGCAAAAAACCAGCTGACGGCAGAAGAGATCAGTGCTGCTGATGTGGTTATTATTGCTGCCGATATTAGCGTTGATTTAGCCCGCTTTGACGGCAAAAAACTGTATAAAACCAGTACCGGTCTGGCACTTAAAAAAACTGAACAGGAGATCAACAAAGCGTTTTCTGATGCGGCTGTTTATCGCCACTCCGGCGGTGCTGCGGAAAGCAAAGATGAGAAACAGGTCAAAGGATCCTCTGCTATCTATAAACACCTTATGTCCGGTGTTTCACACATGTTACCAGTAGTTGTTGCCGGTGGTTTGTTAATTGCCTTATCTTTCGTATTTGGTATCGAAGCCTTTAAAGAAGAAGGCACCATGGCTGCAGCATTAATGAGCATCGGCGGCGCTTCCGCTTTTGCGCTGATGATTCCGGTATTATCCGGTTTTATCGCCTTCTCGATTGCTGACCGACCAGGCCTTGCACCCGGCTTAATCGGCGGCATGCTGGCAAGTTCAACGGGCGCTGGTTTCCTTGGTGGTATTATTGCCGGTTTCCTGGCAGGTTACACGGCAAAATTTGTTGCTGAGAAATTCCCGTTACCGGATTCTATGGCGGCGCTTAAACCAATCTTAATTATTCCGCTTATCGCCAGCTTAGTGACAGGTTTGGTAATGATCTACATCGTGGGTACACCAGTGGCAGCAATCATGGCCGGCCTGACTGACTTCCTGCAAAGCATGGGCTCAGCAAATGCCATCCTGTTAGGTATTCTGCTTGGTGCGATGATGTGTTTCGACCTGGGTGGTCCGGTTAACAAAACAGCATATACCTTTGGTGTGGGTCTGTTAGCATCACAAACTTATGCGCCGATGGCTGCGATTATGGCTGCAGGTATGGTGCCGGCGTTAGGTATGGGTCTGGCAACATTCCTGGCAAAATCTAAATTTATTCCAAGCGAAGCCGAAGCGGGTAAAGCCTCATTTGTACTGGGTCTGTGTTTCATCTCTGAAGGTGCGATTCCTTTCGCGGCGCATGATCCACTACGCGTAATCCCTTGTTGTATGGCCGGTGGCGCATTAACAGGTGCTCTTTCTATGCTCTTTGGTGCACAACTACTAGCACCTCACGGTGGTCTGTTCGTATTGCTTATTCCTGGCGCGATTAGCCCGGTATTCCTGTATTTACTGGCGATTGCCGCAGGTACAGCAGTAACAGGTATCAGTTACGCTATTGTTAAGAAAAGCGACCGTGAACAAGCTGTTGCAGCTTAATTGGACGCTATAAACAGCAACTAGCTAGAGCATAAAACCCGGCAACTATGCTGGGTTTTTTTAACGCTAAATATCGCTGCTGCAAAAAAAGCAGAACGTTTTTCAAGCAATTTATACCAATTCCGATAATTAGATGATCTATTTAGGCGTAGGAAAAATGGATGAAAGCAAGGCATTGATTGCAGTAACTAGTTGTTCTAATTGCAAAATCAATAACAAAGACTAAAACGTAGTTTTATGTCTAGCTAGCATAAATTTTAACAAGCATAAATGAATAGATAATTATCGGATTTGGTATTATACACTAAAAAGGTAAATAATATGAAAATAGCAATGGCCTGTGACCACGCTGGTTTCAGTTTAAAAGAAGAGATAAAACTCTTATTAGAAAATGCCGGACATACTGTTATCGATTTTGGCGCCAATAGTTTGGAGGCCTGCGATCTGTCCGATCATATCTATCCGGCAGCCTTGGCAGTGGCCAAAGGCGAGGCAGAACGCGGTATTTTTATTGATGGCGTCGGTTACGGCAGCGCATTAATCGCCAATAAAATTTACGGTTTATACGCGGCAGTCTGTCAGGACCCCTTCTGCGCACAGTTAGCCCGCTCTCATTCCAATACCAATATTCTCTGCATTGGCGCAAAAATCATTGGTTCAGGTATTGCGACAGAGATTGTAAGCACTTGGATGACAACGGAATTTCTCAGTGGTGAAGATAAATATGTAAAGCGGGTTAATAAAGTGATGGAGATATCAGAAAAGCACCTGAAAAAACTGTAGGCTGAATTTCGTGCAGCTTGGCCCGTTGACCTTTCCCATTCAAACCTTTTTAACCTGAAAGCGTTCAGGGTAAGGTTAGGGACTCCAGCATGCAGCAAGGGGACGCCCTTACTTGCCAGTTTACTTACATATACCGGCCTCTAAAAGGTCATCCGGCCAACGTATATCCGGGATAATTAAAGAATCAGGTCATAAGTTGATCGATGTCTCAAAATCAAGTTATCCGGCAGCAATTTTAGTTTTTGGCATTTTCATTGCCTAGTCTTTACACTATATTGTAATACAATAACTCAATAGTATAACGGTAACCATTCGAGTCAACCTTGATCAACACCGGACACTGGCTCTGCCCTGTATAAAGCACGATAAAATTTCTGCAAAAATGAACCAAAAGGTCAGCAGACCCTAAAGCTCTGCACAAACTTGGAAGATAATCGAATTCGATAAAGGATAGAAAATGATAACTCTCAGCGAATACATTATTAAAAAGCAGCATGAATTTCCGGAAGCGACCGGTGAATTAACGTCACTGTTAGGGTCGATTCAGTTAGCAGCAAAAGTTGTTAACAGAGAAATAAATAAAGCAGGTTTAGTGGACATTATCGGTACGACAGGTGTTGAAAATGTCCAGGGAGAAGTTCAGCAAAAAATGGATTTATACGCTAACGATGTCTTTAAATCAGCCTTAAAAGCACGCGGTGAAGTCTGCGGAGTTGCTTCCGAGGAAGAGGATGAATTCGTTACCTTTGATGATCAGGAGGGGATGAACAATAAATATGTGGTGTTAATGGATCCGCTCGACGGCTCTTCAAATATTGACGTCAATGTATCTGTCGGGACTATATTCTCCATTTACCGCCGGGTCAGTAAGATTGGTGAGAAGGTCATTTTAGATGACTTTCTGCAGACAGGAGACAAACAAGTTGCAGCCGGTTATGTAATATACGGTTCATCGACCATGCTGGTTTATACCACCGGATTTGGCACACACGGTTTTACCTGTGATCCCTCTCTGGGAGTGTTCTATCTTTCACATGAAAACATGCAGATTCCGGATGATGGTGCGATGTACTCGATCAATGAGGGGAATTACCTTAAGTTCCCACTGGGTGTCAAAAAATACTTAAAGTACTGCCAGGAAATAGACAGCGCGACAAAACGCCCTTATACCTCTCGTTATATCGGTTCTCTGGTTTCAGATGTGCACAGAAATTTACTTAAAGGCGGTATTTATATCTACCCTTCTACGGCCTCTTCACCACAAGGGAAGCTAAGAATATTATACGAATGTAACCCGATGGCGTTTTTGGTAGAACAAGCTGGCGGCAGAGCAACTGATGGTTTTAGACGCATTATGGAGATCGATCCGACAGAGCTGCACCAGCGTGTCCCGTTCTTCTGCGGTAGTCCAAACATGATGGATAAAGTAGAAGAGATGATGGCAGAATTTTCCCCGGAAGCTAACTATTTCCAGCCAGTTTAAAGAGCCGCCAGTCAATCTCTGCAGGCAGATAATCCTGAGATCAAAAACCGCTTTATAAGCGGTTTTTATTTTTCTGACAGGGGGAGAATTTAGTTAATATAAGCGGCTTTATTAATGCTATTATTAACAGCTAAATGATACCGGACTTAAGAACAAGGAAAGAAAATGGAAGCTGAATTACTGGAAATAAAAAACTTCCTGTTACAGTACCCCCCTTTTAGTGATCTGCCTGACGATGTTATCGATCATGTCACGCAATCTGTTGAGATTTCTTACTTCCGGCAAAACACGCCAATTATTCATTTTGGCGATCATATTCAGGATCTGTATTTGATCCGCAGCGGCATTGTCGAGGTCTTCCGCCATAATGGTGAACTATATAACCGTCTCACTCAGGGCGGTTTATTCGGACAGATGGGTTTATTAATCAAGAATCGCGTGCGCTTTCCCGTTACAGCAATCGAAGACACCTTAGTTTATTGTATTCCTGACGCGGTATTTCAGGAATTGTATAATAATTACGATAACTTCGCGGATTTTGTAGAAATAGAAAATAACGCCCGTCTCAGACAAGCTGTTTCAAGTAAAAAAGAAGAAAATGATCTGACCACTTCAAAAGTCAAAGCACTGCTCACCCGTGATGCCCCTTTTATTGATCAAAATTCATCGATACAACAAACCGCTATTAAAATGGCCGAAGAAAATATCTCCTCTATTTTAATTATCGATCCTGATCTTTTAAATGATAATGAGGAGGATATCAGTCCCGTTGTCGGCATTATTACTGACCGGGATCTGTGTACCCGGGTACTGGCCGAAGGTATTGATGCCAGTGCCCCGGTGAGCAGCGTTATGACCCATGAGGTTGTTTCTCTGGATCACAATGCTTATGTCTATGAAGCGATGCTGACCATGCTGCGCTATAACGTCCATCATATGCCCATCTTAAAAGATAAAAAAACCATCGGTATTCTCGAGGCGACGGATATTGTCCGTTACGAATCACAGAATTCTTTACTGCTGGTAAGCAGCCTTTTCCAGCAGCCGAGCATTGCTGATCTGGCGATTGTATCTCATGAAGTGAAAGATAGCTTTGTGCGTATGGTTAATGAAGATGCCAACTCGCATATGGTTGGCACGGCAATGTCTGTTATCGGGCGCAGTTTCACCCAGCGTATTATTGAATTAGCCGAAGAGCAGCTTGGTGCCGCGCCGATCCCTTTCTGTTTTATTGCGCTGGGCTCAATGGGGCGGGATGAACAGTTAATTGTCACCGACCAGGACAACGCCCTTATTTTAGACGACAGCTACGATGAGCAAAAACATGGTGAGTACTTTAAATCACTGGCAGAAATAGTCTGTGACGGTCTGGATCAATGTGGTTACAGTTATTGTACCGGGGAGATTATGGCAAGCAATCCGCAGTGGCGCATGACATTGCGTGAATGGGAAACCTGCTTCGCCGACTGGATAGATAATCCCAATCCCCAGGCCCTGTTAAATACCTCTATCTTTTTTGACCTTGATGGCGTTTATGGCCGCCTGAAATGGGCGGAGCAGCTTAACGGTTTTATTGTTCGCAGGGCACGTAAAAATAACCGCTTTCTTGCCTGCTTAGCGCGTAATTCCTTAAACAGAACTCCGCCACTTGGTTTTTTTAAAAGTTTTGTAATGGAAAATGATGGCCGCCATAAAAACTCCATTAACCTCAAACGCCGCGGGACGGCACCGCTTGCTGATCTGATTCGTGTTCATGCACTTGCAGTAGGTTCACGCGCCAAAAACTCTTTTGAGCGTCTCGATGATATTATCGATGCCGCCATTTTACCTAAAGGGCGGGCTCAGGATCTGCGTGATGCCATGGAGTTCATATCAATGGTGCGTATTCGCCATCAGGCTGACGATGTTGAACAGGGTAACGATCCGGACAATAATATTGAACCGGAAAACCTTTCGGACTTTGAAAAACGCAATTTAAAAGATGCTTTTCAGATTTTAAGCAATGCCCAGAACTTTTTGAAATTCCGCTATCAAGCCAATACTCACTTTAAGTAAGCTAATGATAAAAAAACTCTTCCAAACGCCAAGTATTGACTGGGTTAAGCGCTACGAGAGAAAGCACTCTGAGGCGACACACCCTTTACTGAAGGCCTTTTACGCGACGCCGCTGGCAACGGCGGAAACGCCTATTGATGAAATCAGGTTTGTCGCTCTGGATTTCGAAACCACCGGGCTTAATGCCAAAAAAGACGGCATTATCACCATTGGCCTGGTACCTTTTACCTTAAAGCGTATTTACATGAAGGACGCCCGGCACTGGATCGTCAGGCCCAGGCAGGCACTCGATGAAGAGTCTGTTGTCATTCACAATATTACCCACAACGATATTATTAATGCACCGGATCTGTCTAAAGTCATCGAACCTGTGCTGAATGCACTGGCCGGATCTATTATCGTGGTTCATTACCGTAAAATAGAACGAGAATTTCTTGATAGAGCATTAAAGGAGATAATAAATGAAGGTATTTGCTTTCCGGTGATTGATACTCTGCAGTTGGAGCTGCAAATTCAGCAGCGCTTATGCGGAGGATTGTGGAACCAGCTTAAAGGCAGAAAACCCCAGTCAGTGAGACTCGGGCAGGCGCGAAAAAGATACGGCCTGCCTGCCTATACACCTCATCACGCCTTGACCGATGCAATTGCTACAGCGGAATTATTACAAGCACAAATCGCCTACTATTATGATGCCAAACAACCGGTTCGCGATTTCTGGTTATAGTCTCAGGCAATCACCAAAGTGCTAAGGTTAAAAATTCTCTTACTCTTCGGTGATACTGCCGATCTCCAGCATCGGTGCTGCGGCAATGTTTTCAGCATTCATCATCGCCGATAAACGCTGTACCGAGGAGAGTAATAAACTCTGCTCCCAGTCTTTCAGCTCTCTGAATTGGTCAATAAAATTATCCTGCAGAGGCTGTGGCGCCTTATCCAAAACAGCATAACCTGCCGCCGTCAGGTGCGGGTGTACTTTGCGCTTATCTTCGACACTGCGGATACGCTGCACATAACCGTTACGCTCTAGCCTGTCGAGAATAGTGGTAGCGGTGGCCTGGCTCATATTGGTATGTTTCGACAGCGCCCTGATAGTTACCTCGCCGAGTTCTTCTATTGCACGCATCAAGATCAGTTGCGGCCCGGTTAAGCCGACCTCTTTACTGAGTTTTTTTGAATGCAGATCAATAGCGCGAATGATTTGCCGGATCGACAATAAAACTTCTTCGTGTTTTTCCAAATTATTTATTTCCCAAATAGGTCTGCTAAGCAGCTTCGAACATAGCGCAGTTATTTCGACTTGACAAGTATTGACAACGCTGATTATTTTGACGCGATTAAAATAATAAGTACCCTAAATATAAATCAGTACTGGCAATGCCATAGCTAATGAATATAAATGCTATTTTTCGACTGTTTTTATTTTATCCGCTTGATTTTGGCATTTTCACTAACGGATATGCTAGAATGCGCACCACTTTCACGATGAGAGTTACTATCAACACGAAACTATATTTTAGCAGCTAATGCGAATTTACTTCGTAGTAATGATTTTTAATCTCATTTATACCCATGATACATCAAGATGCAAAGTCAAAGTATTTTGAAGTAATTCCAAACTATCTTCAGAGAGGAAAAATGGCAAAAAATATTGATAAATACAGTATCGACAGCACCGACTACACCGTCGGTCAAGATAATGTACAAAGATGGGGTTTTGATGTTCATAACCCGGTTTTTGGTATAAGTGTTGCTTTGATCGCATTGTTTTTAATTGCAGCCCTGACAGTCGATCCTGATATCGCAAAAAGTACTCTGGATGGTATAAAATGGCAGATTATCGGTGCATTCGACTGGTTATTCATCTGGTCAGGTAATATTTTTGTATTGTTTTGTTTGGCACTGATAGTTTCTCCTTTCGGGAAACTACGCATAGGCGGCCATGACGTGGTAGCCGAATACTCTTTTATCTCCTGGCTTTCCATGCTGTTTGCTGCGGGCATGGGTATTGGTCTGATGTTCTGGAGCGTTGCCGAGCCTGTTGCTTATTTTACCGGCTGGTATGAAACGCCCCTCGCTGTGGAAGCAAATACACCGGAAGCAGCCAAGCTTGCGCTGGGTGCGACCATGTTCCATTGGGGCCTGCATCCCTGGGCAATTTACGCTGTGGTAGCCTTGTCACTGGCATTCTTTCATTACAATAAAGGCTTGCCTCTTTCCTTACGCTCTATCTTTTACCCGATTCTTGGAGATCGCACCTGGGGCTGGGCCGGACATCTTGTCGATATTTTAGCAGTCCTAGCGACTTTATTTGGCCTGGCGACCTCATTAGGTTTGGGTGCGCAGCAGGCTGCCAGCGGGATTCATCACGTGTTTGGTATTGATGCCGATATCGGACTGCAGATTATAGTGATTGTGGGTGTTACCTTACTTGCCGTCATATCAGTAGTTCGCGGTATTGAGGGTGGCGTAAAAGTGATCAGTAATATCAATATGATGGTCGCATTCCTGCTGCTCATTTTCGTTGCGCTGATAGCCTATGCGATAACATTAGGATCTATTCCGACAACCTTAATGGCCTATATTGAAAATATTATTCCTTTAAGCAACCCGCATGACCGTCCCGATGAGGCCTGGTTTCAGGGGTGGACAGTATTTTATTGGGCCTGGTGGATTTCATGGTCACCATTTGTAGGGATGTTTATTGCCCGCGTTTCCAAAGGCCGCACTATCCGCCAGTTTATTGTCGCTGTATTGCTTGTTCCGACGGCTGTAACACTAATTTGGATGTCAGTCTTTGGTGGTCTGGCCATAGATCAGGTAATTAACAATATCGGCGAGCTGGGTGCAAAAGGCTTAACTGAAGTGCCACTGGCAATGTTCCAAATGTTTGATGTCTTGCCTTATGGTACGGTTTTATCAATTATGGCTGTGGTATTGGTCCTGGTCTTTTTTATTACCTCTTCTGACTCCGGCTCCTTAGTCATTGACAGTATTACCTCCGGCGGAAAAGTGGATGTACCGGTACCGCAGCGTATCTTCTGGGCTTCGATCGAAGGAGCAATTGCCATCGCGCTACTCTGGATCGGAGGCACTCAGGCAATTCAAGCGCTGCAGGCGGCGGTAATATCTACCGCTCTGCCTTTTACCATCATCTTACTGCTAATGTGTGTGAGTCTGGTCTTAGGTTTGCGCACTGAGCTTGCCAAACAGTAAGTTAACAATGTAATAAACCGCAAATGAAAGCTCCGCTTTTTATAAGTGGGGCTTTCCGCTGACAGTAGTCAGCCGTATCCCCTGTAAATTCTGCGCATACAGTGCCCCTGATAAGCTGCTGTCCCAGTCAATTATGTTTTAATTTCAGAAACGGTGTAATACCAATCAGATTAATTATCTGATTGGTATAATATTCCTCTATTTTTTCTGATAAGTTTACTTTGCATCGGCACTAACTTTAATATCAACTAAAATATTCCTAAAGGTCATCTCATTCAAGGAATAGAAATATGAATAAACTGTTCTTGTGTCTCATTTTAAGTCTCTTATTACACACTTTTTCAGCTGCACAAGCCTCCGCAGAGACTAATAGATCAAACCGCCCTCTTGCTGCACAGGCAGGCTGGGAGTTGTCCTTAGGACTTAACCTTGCTTATAGTGACGGCCAGTCACAATTAAATACTGACGATGCTAATGCGATTACTGATGATCTGCACAATAACGGACAGGCGATCAACAACACTTTATTATTTCCTTCAGCCCGTTTGTTATATACATTTAAGGGGTTACAAACACAGGTATTTATTGCCGATAGCCGTGAACAGGTTTCCACGGCAGAGCTGCAATATGAACTGGGGTTCACCCATCTGCTTGATAATCGCAGTAAACTGACCGTCGCTTATTTTCCGCAATTGCCACTGTTTAATGACACCTGGGAAGATCCCTATTTAACCGGCATAGCCAGGACTAAAACGGATGAAAATACACAAGGTGGCAGACTTTCCTGGGAGCGTATTGGCGGTGGCCCGATTACCTTAAAATATGCTTTTGCACTGACCGAGGTAGACAATGAACAAAGCGGCCAAAGTGCCGGATTAGGGGATGCACAGTTGAAGCAGCTGCAGCGCGACAGTGTGCACCAGCGTATCGCGGTGGAAACAAGGTTTTCTGTCGCTTCAGGTATTTTTGTAAAACCGGCACTGCAGTATACAAAGAGATCAGCTGATGGTAAGGCGCACAGTTTTGATCAATACGGACTGCAATTGGCTATACAGGCATTCAGAGGCCGACATACCTTAATTACAACCCTCAGTGGCAGCAGTAAAAAATTTGCAGCGCTGAATCCATTATTTGGCAAAAAGCAAGATAGCGTAACGGTCAGTCTTTTTTCTGTCTATAGCTACGACCAGGCTTTTAACTGGCTGCCATTAAGTTTTAATATTCTGGCCGGTTATAACAACGAGGACTCATCGATCGACTTTTATGATAAAAATGGTGTATTTATAGCAACCGGCCTGACCTATAAATTTTAAAAGAGAAGCAACGATTAACCCTTTAATCACCTCCGCAATCCCTCCTTTTTCAGCCTCGATTATTAATCTAGGCTTGAACTGCATCAGCGATTAAACAAGCATTTTTACACCTTTAATCTATCCTTGAATAAAGGTGTCACATTTTTTCGCAGTGTTGCGTAGGAGAATAAAGATGGGTTTTCCTGAAATTAAAAAAGATTCTTTTTCAGCATCTCAGCATAATTTAATTAACTATGAAGATACTTATAAACAATTCAACTGGCAGCAGGCTGAGCAGCGTATTGCGGGTGATAAAAATGCGTTAAATATCGCTTATGAAGCACTGGATCGCCATGTTATTGAAGGGTTTGGTGAACAAATTGCCATTCGTTGGCTAAGCAAACAAGGGCTTGCTGTGGATATTAGTTATGCACAATTACAGGAGCAAACCAGCCGTTTCGCCAATATTCTGCAACGCTTTGGGGTTCAGACCGGTGATACTGTGTTTGGTTTATGCAGTCGGGTGCCGCAATTATATATCGCATTATTAGGCACGCTTAAATTCGGCGCAGTATTCTCCCCCCTGTTTTCAGCGTTCGGCCCGGAGCCTATTCGTTCGCGCATGGAGATAGGTGAAGCACGTGTTTTAATTACCAGTGAAGCGCTGTATCTGAAAAAGATCAAACCCTGGCGGGAGCAATTGACCAGCTTAAAATGGGTGTTGCTGTATAACGTCAGCGCCCCGCTGCCTGAAGGTTGTTATGATCTTGATGCCCTGCTAAAAGAAAGCGGCGCAGACTTTCCTACCCGTTGGTGCGATCCTGAACAACTCGCACTGTTACACTTTACCTCTGGTACGACAGGCAAACCTAAGGGTGCAATGCATGCCCACCAGGCGGTGGTATATCACAATATTTCCGGATTTTATGCTCTGGATCTGCACCCCGGAGACCGTTACTGGTGTACCGCAGACCCGGGGTGGGTGACGGGTACCTCCTACGGCATTATTGCGCCTTTATGCAACCGCGTTACCATGATCATCGATGAAGCTGAATTTGATCCTAACCACTGGTATCAATTACTGAGTGAAGAAAAAATCAATGTCTGGTATACCGCCCCCACCGCTATCCGCATGCTCATGAAAGCAGGCGGCGAGCTGGCTGCTGACTACGATCTCAGTCAGTTGCGCTTTATTGCCAGTGTTGGAGAGCCGCTTAATCCTGAAGCGGTAGTATGGGGACAAAAAGTATTTAACATGCCATTTCACGATAACTGGTGGCAGAGCGAAACCGGCGGGATCATGATCGCCAATTTTGCCACCAGCAACGTCCGCCCAGGTTCAATGGGCAAACCCTTACCCGGTATTGAAGTCGCCATTATGCAGCACGGTGAAGACGGGCAAAGTAAAGTCAATACAGAGGCAAACCAGATTGGTGAGCTGGCTTTAAAAAAAGGCTGGCCATCCATGTTCCGTGGTTACCTGCATGAAGAGCAGCGTTACCGGAAATGCTTTATCGGTGACTGGTATTTAACCGGCGATCTGGCCATGCGTGACGCTGATGGTTATTACTGGTTTGTCGGCCGGGCCGATGATGTGATTAAAAGCTCAGGACATTTGATCGGTCCTTTTGAAGTAGAAAGTGTATTAATGGAGCACCCTGCCGTCGCCGAGGTAGGTGTAATCGGTTTGCCCGACGAGGTAGCAGGCGAAATAGTGAAAGCCTATGTTGCCCTCAAGCCGGGGTATGAAGGTGATCAAAGTTTAGCGAAAACCTTATTGGGTCATGCGCGCAAACGTTTAGGTCCGGCCGTCGCACCAAGAGAGATTGTTTTTCGAAAAAACTTACCGAAAACGCGCAGCGGCAAGATCATGCGCCGCTTATTAAAAGCACGCGAACTCGGATTACCGGAAGGTGATATTTCCACTCTTGAAAGTGATGAAGCCTAAAGGTCAACAGACCCTACAGCCGGGGAGATAATCTTATGAGCAATAACAAACTGCATATTAACCGTCTTCATCTGCATTTCCTACTCAAGCAGATGATCCGCATCAGCCGCTTCGAAGAGCGTTGTGTCAGCCTCTACAATCAGGAAAAAATTCGCGGTTTTCTGCATTTGTATAATGGTGAAGAGGCGATTGCGGTTGGTGTTATGCAGGCATTAACAGATCAGGATGCCATCTTGTCTACTTATCGGGAACATGGTCACGCGCTCGCCAGAGGGCTCAGTATGAATGCCATTATGGCGGAGATGTTTGGTAAAGCCAGCGGCTGCAGTGGAGGACGAGGCGGATCCATGCACCTGTTTGACAGTAGTCTGCGCTTTTATGGCGGTAATGCCATTGTCGCCGGCGCGTTGCCTCTTGCGGTCGGTCTCGCATTAGCCGATAAGATGCAGCAGCGCAAAACGGTAATCTGCTGCTTTTTCGGCGAGGGTGCGGTCGCCGAAGGGGAATTTCACGAGAGTCTCAACCTGGCCAAATTATGGCAGCTGCCGATCTTATTTGTCTGTGAAAATAATCTTTATGCCATGGGTACAGCCATCGAATTTGAAGAATCCAACCCCAAAATTCATTTAAAAGCAGCAAGTTATGGTTTATCTGCACAGGTTGTTGATGGTATGAACGTGATTGACGTTGAAGCGGCTGCAAAGCTCGCCTGCAGCGCGATACGTAACGGTGCGGGACCGCATTTTTTAGAGTGCCAGACTTACCGTTTTCGCGGGCATTCAATGTTTGATACCCAGCTTTATCGCAATAATGCTGAAATAGAACAATGGAAGAAAAAAGGTCCCCTTACCCAGTTAAGCCACTGGCTAACAGGCAATCATCAAATCGAACCTGAAGAGCTGCAGGCTATCGAAAGCGCGGTCGAGAAAGAGATAGATGAAGCGGTACGCAGCGCAGATGCCGCAGAGATAGAGCCCGTCGAAAGTTTACTGAAACACGTATATAAAGAGGTTTCTCATGGATAAAATAACTTTCAGAGAAGCATTTAAAGCCGCCATGGTTGAAGCTTTAAATGAAGATCCACGGGTCTTTCTGATGGGGGAAGACGTCGGCAGATATGGCGGTTGTTATGCTGTTTCTAACGGTTTGATCGACACCTTCGGCGCACAGCGTATTATTGATACCCCCCTGGCTGAATCCGGCTTTGTCGGTGCAGGCATAGGTGCTGCGATGGGGGGGATGAAACCCATTGTCGAAATAATGACGGTAAATTTCAGCCTGCTGGCGTTAGATCAAATCCTCAACAACGCTGCCACCCTGCGCCATATGTCCGGCGGACAGATATCCGTCCCGCTGGTGATCCGCATGGCCTGCGGAGCGGGAAAGCAACTGGCGGCACAACATTCACACAGTTTTGAAGGCTTATATGCACATATTCCCGGATTAAAAGTGCTTTATCCCGGCACCATAGGTGATGCCCGCTATATGTTAAAAATGGCCCTGGATGATCCGGATCCGGTGATTATTTTTGAGCATGTCATGCTTTATAATCAGGAGGGTGAACTGCCCGAAAAAAATAGCATTGCGCCGATGGAACAGGCAGTGATCCGCAGGCCCGGTAGGGATTTATCTATTATTACCTGGGGAGGCTGTTTATATAAAGCACTGCAAGCAGCAGAACAACTGGCGGCTCTGGGCATCGATGCGGAAGTTGTTGATTTGCGCTGTCTGCGCCCGCTAGACAGAGCTACCCTTTTAGATTCAGTGCAGCGTACCCACAAAGCAATCATTGTTGACGAATCATGGAAAAGCGGCGGTATGTCAGCAGAAATAAGCGCCACCCTCGCAGAGTTTGGATTGTGGTATTTAGATGCCCCTGTTCAGCGCATCTGCACCGCTGAAGTGCCAATACCTTATGCACAACATTTGGAGCAGGCAAGCTTGCCGCAAGTCACCCAAATTGTCACCGCCGCACAACAGATGATGGCATCATCCGAATCAGCTGTAAGGGAGTAGTTATGAGCGACAATCAACATGACTTAACCATGCCCTCCTTTGGCTCTGATATGCGTAAGGGTACATTGGTTCAGTGGCGGGTAAAAGAAGGCGACAGCATTAATCGTGGTGATGTCATTGCTGTAATCGAGACTTATAAAGGCGCCATTGAGTTAGACGTTTTTGAAGACACCCGGGTTTTAAGCCTGTTGGTTAAGGAGGGTGATGAGATCGCCGTTGGTGAGCCTATTGCCAGATTGGGTTCGCTTGACCACAGTGATAAAAAAGACGCACCGGAAATAAATATTGCCGACCAGGAAGAGGCGGACAATCCCCCTGCGACAGCAGATATTAACGAAACAGAGAGCAGGGAAACAGCGCAACCATCCACCGTAAATATTCCCGAGCAAGCGCGCGCTGATCAAACCGGGCCTCCCGCTGAAGATATTAGCGCGGCTGAGCCTATTCCGGCACTTGCACCTGCCCTTCAGGGCAGCAGTAAATTAGCCGTGCCGAAAGGCTTTGTTTTAGCCACACCTGCCGCACGTTTTTTTGCCAGAGAACAGCAGTTATCTTTAACAGCACTGTTTCCTCATCATACAAAAAAAATTATCACCCTGGCTATGGTGGAAGAAGCAATAAAAGCAGCACCGCCAACTCAACAGGCGGATAAAGCCAACCAGACTCCCGGCTCAGCAGAAATCCCTACCGCCGCAACTAAAGGTTTTGACAAAAATGCCATGCGTCAGGCAATCAGTGCGACGGTAAGTCGTTCCAAACAGCAGATACCGCATTATTACCTGCGCCAGCGTTTAGATATCAGTGCATTGGAAGAGTATTTGTTAAAGGTCAACGCATCTTTAGCCGTAGAGCAGCGCTTACTCTTGGCTGCCCCTTTATTATCTGCCATTGCACGTACCCTAATCAATAATCCGCAGCTCAACGGCGAATATAGCGAAGATCATTTTGTTTCATGTGAAACAGTCAATTTAGCCAATGCGGTCAATTTACGTGGTGGCGGATTGATCATGCCGGTGATCCGGGATGCGCAAAGGCTTTCACCTGCAGCGATCATGGAGCATCTTAAACAGCAGGTAACCCGGGCACGCAATAACAGTCTGCTCTTTTCTGAATTAAGTGGCGGCAGCTTTACCGTAACCAGCATTGGAGAACGAGGCGCTGAGCAGATGTTCGCCGTTATTTTTCCGCCACAGGTGGCGATTATTGCTCTGGGCAGTGCCCATCAGGAAGCGTTGGTTGTTAATGGTGAAATACAGATACGCTCAGTCATTGAAGCCTCCCTGGCAGCCGATCACAGAGTCAGTGACGGGCGCACTGGGGCGCGTTTTCTTTACCAGTTGAACCAACTACTGCAGAAGCCGGCAGCCTTATGGAAAACAGCTACTCCATCAGGGCAGCCTGAGCATAATGAAACAGATTAACCAACACAACCGGAGGGTTTATGGACAGTGACGCAGTAAAAGCAGTCATCCTGAAAGAGTTAAGCAATATCGCCCCTGAAATAGAATCAGATGAAGTGCCCGCAGATCAGGATATGCGCGAAGCACTGGAGCTCGACTCTATGGATTTCCTTAATTTAATCATTGCCGTTTCCAAGCGCACCGGGGTAGCTATTCCTGAGGCGGACTATGCCAAAGTTCTTACTCTGGATGCAATGATCGCCTATCTGATGCGGGGTGACTGAGTTTTGTTTTACAGCCTGTATAATTTTAATGATGACCATATTCACAGCGCAGGCGCAGCAGTGAAATCTCTTAAGCCCCTCTACAATGGAGCGTTATATTATGATTATCGGCGTCCCGAAAGAGATTAAAAATAACGAATACCGCGTCGGTATGGTACCCGCCAGTGTGCGTGAATTAACTCTTCATGGGCATCAGGTTATTGTAGAGCACAATGCGGGAACCGGTATTGGTTTTTGTGATCAGGACTATATAGATGCTGGTGCTTCGATCTGCACAAATGCAGCGAAAATATACGCAGCTGCTGAAATGATAGTTAAAGTCAAAGAGCCCCAGGTGAATGAACGGGCATGGCTGCGCGCAGGACAAATTTTGTTTGCCTATCTGCATCTGGCGCCGGATCTAACTCAAACTGAAGATCTGATTAAATCAAAAGCTGTCTGTATCGCCTATGAAACAGTAACAGACAACCAGGGGGGACTGCCGCTTTTGGCGCCGATGTCGGAAGTGGCCGGCCGTATGGCGATTCAAGCCGGTGCCCAGGCACTGGAGAAATCCCATGCCGGTCGCGGTATCTTATTAGGCGGTGTGGCAGGCGTTCCTTCAGCCCGGGTTGTGATTATTGGCGGAGGTATAGTCGGTAACAATGCGGCACAAATCGCCGTTGGTATGGGCGCTGATGTGGTTATTCTGGATCGTAATATCCATGTATTACGCCGTCTTGATGCGCAGTTTGGCAATAGAATTAAAACCCTTTATTCCAACACAGAAGCACTTGAAAAACAGGTCATTGAAGCCGATCTGGTAATTGGCGCAGTACTCATTGCCGGTGCCGCTGCACCTAAATTGGTAACGGCTGAGCATATTAAAAAAATGAAAGCAGGCGCGGCGGTGGTTGATGTAGCGATTGATCAGGGAGGTTGTATAAGCACTTCAAAAGTAACTACCCATGCACAGCCAACCTTTATCGTGGATGGCGTGGTGCATTACTGCGTTGCCAATATGCCCGGTGCAGTCCCGATTACATCAACCTTTGCGTTAAATAATGCAACCCTGCCTTTTATTATCAAACTTGCCGATAAGGGTTATAAACAGGCGTTATTAAGTGATCCGCACTTTTTAAATGGCCTGAATATCATTAACGGCCAGGTAACCTGTGCCAATGTTGCTCAAAACCTGGGATTTAACTACGTAGATCCGAAAATAGCCTTAACATCAAGTTTGTTTTGACAATAAATAGTTCAGCTTAGCTGTTACCAATTAAGATTTGATTAGCTTCATTAGTTTCTGCGACCATAATTGGCTGCGGCAGCGATAACGATGATTATTCCTATTTAAGAATTTACCATGCCTCTCCTGCTGCACCAAAAGTAACTGTTTGGTTAGACGGTGAAGTTGCTTTATCCGGCGTTGATTATCAGCAGAGTTCCAGTGCTATTAAAGTAAAAGCAGTCTCTTGAGACTGCTTTTTTATTGTTGTTTATTGATCGCTATTTTCCCCCTGCGCCTGCTTAAGCGCGGATAAAACCTGCTCACTGCTTAAAATAGTTGCTAAAGGTATCCCTTGGGGGGCGCCCGGCCCATAAACAATATTAAAGGGCACGCCGTAACGGTTAAATGACTGTAAATAGGCTGTCACGGTATCAGAACGGACGGTCCAGTCGCCCTTCATTAACAAAATGTTTTCCGCCTGCAGGGCACTGTTCACCGGATCTTGCTGCAGCACGCCGATTTTATTAGCCTTACAGGTAATACACCAATCCGCGGTGACATCCACAAAAACCGTTTTACCCAATGCAACCTGTTGTGCAATTGACTGCGCATCCAGCGCTTGCCAGTGCAGATTATCAGCGAGCGGAGCTGCCCAGTTTTTGCTTGTTAAACTGCCCGCCAGAAAGCCCACTGCAGTGGTTGCCACTAGAGAGATTAAGATGATCAAGAATACGCGTTTGCCGTATTTTCTGACGGTTAATGTGAACAGCAATAGCAGCAGAATGACAACAATCATAATAGTCACTGGCATACCGATAAAATTAGCCAGTAAACTCAGCAGCCACAAACTGGTCGCCAATATCATTAAAGCGAACAATAATTTAACCGTGCCCATCCATTTACCCGGTTTAGGCAGTAACAAAACGCCGGAAGGAAAAAGGGAAATTAACAACCAGGGCAGCGCCATGCCCAGACCCAGAGCGGTAAAAATAGCAAACAGCTCAGGCAGCGTTCCACCCAGGGCAAACGCAACAGCTGTCCCTAAAAATGGCGCACTGCATGGCGTTGCCAGCAGAGTGGCAAACATTCCCTGCAGATAATGACCAAAATGAGATTGATCCCCTTTAGTGGCCAACCAGGTTTGTGCGCCAGCAGGAAGTTGAATTTCGAAAAGACCGAGCATATTCGCGGCGAATAAGGCTGTTATCACCACCATCACGGCAATAAAATAAGGATTTTGGAATTGAATTCCCCAGCCTAAAGCCTGGCCCGATAGTTTTAAAGCCATTAAAAAAACGGCCAATAACCAGAATGAAGTTAATATACCGGCCGAAGAAGCTAAAAAATGTGTTCTGATTTGGCGGCGCTCAATCCCCCGAGCGGATAAAATAGAGCTTAACTTCATGCCTAACACCGGCAAAACACAGGGCATTATATTAAGAATCAGACCGCCCAATAAAGCAATTAAAAACATTGAGACCAAACCGCCTGCTGCCGGAACGCTGATAATTTGATCCGAGGTTGTAGTGGTCAACTCTACGGCAAGGTCTTTATCCAGAATAGTGGCACGTATGCTTTTATGCGTTAAATTGACTTCACCGGACCAGCTTGAAACCTTAATGGTTGCCGTCATGGTATTATTCAGAGTGTTTATTTCAGGAGCCGAAAAAGTAATATAAGCGAATTCGGGATCACCTGAATCGATAAACAGATCCGGTGTAGACCAGCCGAATTGATTAGTGACCTGCACTACCAACTGCTGCTGTGCCTGATCCCAGGAGGAAGACACCTGCTTAATCACGGTGTTATTTTTCTGCTCAGACAGTTGCTGCTCAGTAATCACAAGCGGGATAGCTCCCTTTGCCCGGGCAAATTTAAAGGCCACGTCCGGATCAATAATCAGGTTGCCGGGATCAAAAAAGAGATTAATTTCATAATCACTTAAAACACAAATCGTGGTGCATGAAGCGAGGGTTAATACGCCTTTCAACAAAGCAGGTCGATTGATATCCTGTAACTCTATAATCAGCGGAAAATTAACTTCCCCCTTATAACCAAGGGTTTCGACACCCAATACAGGATAACGCCGCGGAGCCGGCCATAACCAGTTAACCTCTTTTATGTTGTGTGAATCTGCAATATTAAAGGTCGGCGCCACGCCGCCTTCGCCGGGAGAGCGCCAATAGGTTTTCCAGTCACCGGAGAGTTTAACCTGCAACAATGCATTAATACTTTGCGCCTCTTTATTCACTTCTCCGGTTAAAGCCGCTAATACACTTACAGGAGGATGATTCACGTCGCTTAACCAACCTGTCGATGTCTTCTCCTGAACAGGCGAAAAAAAAGCAGAGGCAGCAGCGCTGAATAGACACATAAGCAGTGATAAACAGATTAAAGATCGGCGCAGGATTAATTTTGGCAATTGCAGTTCTCCAGAGAATAAAAATACCGGCAAGCATAAGAGTTAAGTAATACAATATGGGGTGCCCGGTAATTTTTATTTTAACATCGAACTCCCTGCCGGCGCATTAAAAGATCAGCACAATAATGCGGCCTAAAATAAACAACCGGGGTGAAAAGAGAAGATCTTCATCTGCACTTGCAGCACAGATAAATAACACAAAGATCTCCTTAAGATCCTTGCTTATTAATGACGCTTCTATATAATCCACCCACCCTGACCACGTGTCTGGCGTGTACATTATGTTTAGCTGATTTAAGCTTGTGCTTATTTAAGGCAAAAATTTTAATGTCCCGAAAGAAGCATCTCTGATTGACTTTTAGTCGATCAATACATAGAATTCGCTCTCTTTTTAATCGGCTGACTGTTTTTCTTTATTATTTATGATTTGCTCAAGAAGTGATTTATCAATAATAAGCTAAAAATATTAGCTACTGTACCGAACTTAACAAGAAGTGGAAAAGAGCATGAAACGTACTTTTCAACCAAGTAACATCAAGCGTAAGCGTTCACACGGTTTCCGAACTCGTATGGCGACTAAAAATGGTCGCGCAGTACTAGCTCGTCGTCGTGCTAAAGGCCGCGCAAGCTTAAGCGCATAATCTACCAGACGTGGTGAATTATTCGTTCTCTCGGGAGTTGCGTCTGCTAACTCCCGAAGATTTTCAACCTGTTTTTAAAAATGCTATCCCGGCAGTTTCCCCCTATCTGACTCTTCTAGCTAGAAAAAATACTTTAGATCACCCCCGCATCGGCATGGCTATCCCTAAAAAACACATTAAACGTGCTGTAGGGCGTAACCGTATTCGTCGCATTGTTAGAGAGCAATTTCGCCACCAACAACACCAACTCCCTGCAATCGATATTGTTGTCATTGCTAAAGCGGGTATTGCAGATTTATCAAATCAAGAAATTAATAAAATATTGGATAAATTATGGCGAAAATTAGTGCAGCGCTGCAATGGGTAGTCATTAAATTCATTCGCGGTTATCAAGTATTTATTAGCCCGATGATAGGTCCACGTTGCCGTTTTACGCCGACCTGTTCACAATATGCGATCGAAGCGATAATATTACACG
This sequence comes from Psychromonas sp., assembly GCF_041586535.1. Lineage (GTDB taxonomy): Bacteria > Pseudomonadota > Gammaproteobacteria > Enterobacterales > Psychromonadaceae > Psychromonas. The sequence goes on from NZ_JBFGZY010000006.1 coordinate 39,560, forward strand.
GAATAATAAAAGGTTGTTGGCTCGCGGCCTCGCGTATTATAAAATGCCAGCCTTTAAGTGAGGGTGGTTACGATCCTGTGCCTACTTGTTGTGCTAACAAAAATAAACCTAAATAAATAGAGAATAAGAAACGTTATGGAATCCCAACGCAATTTACTGTTACTTGCCCTACTGTTTGTGAGCTTTCTGCTTTTTCAAGCATGGGTCGAGGAAAAAAATCCCGAAGTGGCTCCGCAAGTGCAAACGGAACAAACTAATCCATCTGTTCCGGCTTCAGTTGCCAGTGCAGATTTAAGTGACGGTGTCCCGAATTCATCTCCATCAGGCACTAATGAAGCGCCAAATCAACTACCTGCAACTAAATCAATTACTCTGGAAAATGATCAGTTACGCTTAGCCATCTCTCTGGTTGGTGGTGATATCATTTCAGCTGATTTACTGCAGCACGATGACGAGCTTGATTCCGGCAACCCTTTCCGTCTATTGGATAGCGGTGATGGTTTTACCTATATCGCACAAAGCGGTTTGATTGGACAAGGTCCGGATGCTAATAAAAACGGCCGTCCTTTATATACTGCAAGCAGCACAGAAACAGTATTAGCCGGCGGTGAAAATGCCGTATCGACAGCACTGCGTTTTGTAGATGGCGATGGTAATGTTTTCACTAAAACCTTTACCCTTAAGCGCGGTGATTACGTTGTTAACGTTGCTTACAAAATTGAAAACAAAACAGCAAACCCAATCAATGTTCAGATGTATGGTCAGTTAAGAGAATCCATATCTGAATCATCTGGCAGTATGGTGATGCCGGTATATCGTGGCGGTGCTTTCTCATCAGGCGATACGCGTTACCAGAAATACAGCTTTGATGATATGAAAGATGCATCATTAAACAAAAGCACCGAGGGTGGTTGGGTTGCCATGTTACAGCATTATTTTGTATCGGCGTGGATCCCGGCTCCGACAGATAATAATGTTCTTTACAGTAACATTATTCAAAATAAAGATGCAGCTATTGGCTTTAAAGCACCGCTTAAAACCGTTGCTCCACAAAGTGCCGCCGAGCTTGAAGCGAATTTGTGGATTGGTCCTAAAATACAAAAAGATATGGCCGTTGTTGCCGAGCACCTTGACTTAACCGTTGATTACGGATGGTTATGGTTTATTGCTCAGCCGCTATTTAAACTGCTGCTGTTCTTCCAGGGTATTGTTGGCAACTGGGGCATCGCGATTATCCTGATCACCTTTACGGTAAAAGGTGCTCTTTATCCGCTTACCAAAGCACAGTATACCTCTATGGCTAAAATGCGTCTGCTGCAGCCTAAGATTCAGGCATTACGTGAACGTTTCGGAGACGACCGTCAGAAAACTTCTCAGGCAATGATGGAGTTGTACAAGAAAGAGAAAGTAAATCCGCTGGGTGGTTGCTTCCCTATCCTGTTACAGATGCCTATTTTCATCGCCTTGTACTGGTCATTGATGGAATCTGTTGAACTTCGCCATGCACCGTTTATGTTATGGATTCAGGATCTTTCGGTACAAGACCCTTATTACATCATGCCGATTCTAATGGGTGTGAGCATGTTCTTTATCCAGAAAATGTCTCCAACAACCGTACAGGATCCGATGCAGCAGAAAGTAATGCAGTTTATGCCGGTTATTTTCACCTTCTTCTTCCTGTGGTTCCCTGCAGGTCTGGTACTTTACTGGCTAATGAGTAATATCGTTACCTTGATCCAGCAAACGATGATTTACCGCAGCTTTGAAAGTAAAGGCCTGAGTGCGAAGAAAGTCGTAGCTGAAAATAAAAAATAATGTAGTTAAGCTATAACCATTGCTAAAAAGGCGACTATAATAGGTCGCCTTTTTTTATCTGATAATTTAAATTTTTGGGGTGCTCATTATGATCCAGGCGACTGATACAATTGTTGCTCAAGCAACCGCACCGGGCCGTGCAGGCGTTGGTATTATCCGGGTTTCAGGTCCGCATGTAGAGACAGTAGCAAAAGTTATTTTAGGCAAACTACCTAAACTGCGCTTTGCCGAATACCTCCCCTTTCACGACCAGCATCAGGAAGTGCTGGATCAAGGCATTGCGCTGCTGTTTAAAGCGCCAAATTCCTTTACCGGTGAAGATGTTCTGGAGCTTCAGGGGCATGGCGGCCCAATCGTTATGGATATGCTGATTAAAGCCATTTTAACTATTAAAGGTATACGCAGCGCCAATCCCGGTGAATTTTCTGAACGTGCCTTTATGAACGATAAACTCGACCTGGCACAGGCGGAAGCTATTTCCGATCTGATTGAAGCGACGTCAGAACAAGCAGCAAAAAGTGCGCTGCATTCTTTACAGGGTGAATTTTCAGAGAAAATCCATCATCTTGTTGAAAGCCTTATATATCTGCGTATTTACGTTGAAGCCTCGATCGACTTTCCCGAAGAGGAGGTGGATTTTTTAAGTGACGGCAAAATTGCCAAAGATTTATACCAGATTATTGATAATTTAGAGGCGGTCAAAGAGCAGGCCAGACAGGGTGCAATTTTACGTGATGGTATGAAGGTGGTTATCGCCGGTCGCCCTAATGCGGGTAAATCAAGTTTATTAAACAGCCTGGTCGGTAAAGAAAGTGCGATTGTCACCGACATTGCCGGTACTACACGTGATGTGATGCGTGAGCATATCCACATCGATGGTATGCCATTGCATATCATTGATACGGCAGGTCTGCGTGAAGGTGCTGATGAAGTGGAAAGAATAGGTATTGAGCGTGCCTGGCAGGAGATTAGCACAGCGGATCGTATCCTGTTTATGCTTGATGCGACTACCACCAGCGCAGAAGATCCGCGTGAAATCTGGCCCGACTTTATTGATAAATTGCCTGAATCAATAGGTTTGACTGTGGTGCGTAATAAAGCAGATTTAACCGGGGAAGCATTAACCATTACAGAAGATCATAACCACCCTGTTTACCGCATTTCAGCCAAAACAGGCCTGGGAGTAAACCTATTAAAAGAGCACCTTAAAGACATTATGGGTTATCAGGGTAATACCGGCGGTGGTTTTATGGCCAGACGCCGTCATTTAGAAGCTATCGATAATGCCCAGCGGCATCTCTTAGAAGGTAAGATCCAGCTGGAAGAGTATCAGGCAGGAGAGTTATTAGCGGAAGAGTTAAGGTTAACCCAGCAGTATCTGAGTGAAATTACCGGTGAATTCACATCCGATGATCTGTTAGGGCGTATATTTTCCAGTTTCTGCATCGGGAAATAACTCCCCCACCTTTTTGCCAATAAAAAGCCGCTATTTTGCGGTTTTTTTATGGCCCCATTGCTATTGATAATGATTACCATTAAGATTCGCTTGCTAATTAAGGGCGTTAGCACCTTTTGACGATGAACGATGAATGTGCACCTGTCACAAACTCGTAGTAAATCTTTCATAATTTCGTCACAGAGAATCTTTATGCTCTATCGCGCAACAAAGATTGCCCTGATAAAAACTATAACTAAAAAATTAACTTCTAAATAACAATGGAATGACTATGAAAAAGACATTATTAGCAACTGCAATTTTAACGGGTTTGGTTTCTACAGCTCAAGCTGGTGTAACAGTATTCAAAGACGATAGCAGTCAGGTAGATCTTAAAGGACGTATTTACGCAGGTTATATCAATCAAGATAATAACGATGCAGATAAAAGCAGAGGCTCTTCTGATGCTTATTTCCGTTTAGGTCTTGATGGAAAATCGCAGCTAACTGAGGATCTTAAAGCGATTGGTAAGTTGGAAATGCAGTGGGCGATTGCCGATGATGACAAACAGGACACAACAAGAACACGTTTGGCATACGCGGGTGTGCAGAGTGCTTTAGGTACAGTTACTTTTGGTCGCCAGTATGCAACAGATGAGATGGTGGCCGACTGGACAGACAGTGCTGTTTCAAATGTTCCTGGTAATGATGCATTGAATGAATTTGGTCGTGAATCAAGTGTATTAAAATTTGAAAATACATATATGGATGCGCTAACCGTTGGGGCGCATATGCAACTTGAAAATAGTTACGATGCTGATGAAAAAGACGACACAGACGAGAAATCTGGTTACGGTATTGGCGCTGTATTTGCGACCGATTTAGGTCTGGAGCTGGGTGCAACTTACGGTATCGAAACAAAAGGTGATATTGATACAGACACTATCTTACTGGGTGCGCAATACAAGATCGCAGACCTAACCGCTGCTGTTGTATATGATATTACGCATAAAGATAAAGATGAAGCTAGCCATAATGCACTTGAAACCTCACTAGCATACGGATTTGGCAAAGCCTCTGTTGTTGGACGTTACTTACAAAAAGATGTTGATGGTAAAGCTGATTACACTGTAGAGCAATTCACATTCGGTGCTGCCTACAAATTCAACAAAAACTTCCGTGTGGTTGCTGAATACGTTGCCGACCAGGTTAAAGATCAAGATGATTTGTACACTTTTGCTGCCCGTTACGATTTCTAAAAAACAGAGAACAACCTGATTTTTAAAACAAGCAACACAATCATTTGATAATAGCAGGGATGGCAATTATCACGGATTTGATAAAATAACACTAAGGGCAGCTTCGGCTGCCCTTTCTTTTACTTTTTACGCACCGATATAGCCACCACTTACCAGCACTGCACAGCTGATTAACAGTAATACCAAATCCGATAATTATCTATTCATTTATGCTTGTTAAAATGAATGCTAGCTTCGTTATTGATTTTGCAATTAGAACAACTAGTTACTGCAATCAATGCCTTGCTTTCATCCATTTTTCCTACGCCTAAATAGATC
>NZ_JBFGZY010000007.1:0-42489 GCF_041586535.1 Psychromonas sp.
AGTAGAAAGAGCCAACAAACGCTGCCCGAAGGGTTCGGCTAAAAGCGTTTTACTCTTTGTTGCGAGGTATTTACTTAGAATGACTAAGCTACACACCTCGCGTCGCGATTAAAACGCTTTTATCTCGAACAAAAATTAACCGCGAAAGATCAACAGTCCCTAATCACACAATATTCGCTGTTGAGTTGGTTAAGGCCGCTCCGCAGCATCAAGGTTAAAAGCGGAAGGACAACATTATGGTTACAAAAATCACTGGTAACATTGTTAGTTACAAAGTACAAAATAAAGAAGAGCAGGCTGCACAAGAGCAACAAAAAGCAATCGAATCAAGTGTTGAGCACATGCATGAACTGGTCGAGCGCCCGGAACATCTAATGGGTTCAACCTACAAACTAAAAACGCCGGAGCATATTTCTGAGCACTCCCTGTTTATCACCATCAATGACATCGTATTAAATCCGGGGACAGAGCATGAATTACGCCGCCCGTTTGAGATATTTATCAACTCAAAAAGCCTCGAGCATTACCAGTGGATTGTAGCATTGACCCGCATTATGTCTGCGGTGTTCCGTAAAGGCGGCGATGTGACTTTTCTTGTTGAAGAGCTGCGCTCTGTATTTGATCCAAAAGGTGGTTTTTGGGATCAGGGAAAATACGTACCGTCATTGATCGCCAGTATTGGTGATGTGATTGAACGTCACTTGATTCAGATTGGTTTATTGAAAGTCGATGGTTTGGATGAACATCAGCAAGCCCTGATCGATGCTAAAAAGAAAGAGCTGGCGGGGACAACTACGGCAGAGAGTGCCGGGCAAAGTGGTAGTTTTCCACCTTCAGCCCAACTGTGCAGAAAATGCAACCACAAAGCTGCCATTATGAAAGATGGATGTTTGACTTGTTTGAATTGTGGCGATAGTAAGTGCGGCTAACATTTTATCGGGGCATTGATAAATAAACCCCTGCCCCTCAAAAGGATGTGACACTGAGCATAATCTGATATCTCATTATGCTCAAATAGCAAACTCAGCATAATTTATTACCTCGCTTTCGACAATCTGCAACCCAACCTCATTGGATAGGTTTTCATATCCATTTTTCCTAAGCCTAAATAGCACTTCTTACTATAAGAAACATAATAGTGACACTTTCATTTCTTCTGTGCGTTCAGCATAAGCAGGCGATCACGCAGTAGAAAGCGCGGACAAATGCAGCCCTTCGGGTCCATCTAAAGGCGTCCTGTGTGGTGAGCTCCTGTTAGCCTGACTTTAAGCAATCTCATTACGATAATGCTGGATTACCTGAGTTTTAGCATGGACAACTCAAAACAACAACAAACCTGTAACACATTGATAACATTGCGGATATTACGGGTGACAAGCGGTAATGGTGGTGCCACAATTGCTGACAACTGGCTCTAACTTTATGCAGCCAATATTGCCATAGTATTTCGAATATTCTCCAATTAACAAGGGTATCATATGAGCAATTACGATTTTAATTTAAAGGACAAAGTCGCCATCATTACAGGCGGTGGCGGTGTGCTTACCGGTGTTTTTGCCAAAGCGTTATGTTCGCATGGAGCAAAAGTCGCACTATTTGATATTAACAAAGAAGCTGCTGATAACGTAGCTGCGCAACTGCAGTCCGCTGGAGGCACAGCAAAAGGATACCAGGCAGATGTGCTTTCAAAAGAGAGTTTAACAAACGCTTATGAGCAGGTAAAAAAAGACTTTGGTACCTGTGATATTCTCTTAAATGGTGCAGGTGTTCACCATCCTTTAGCAACAACCGGGCACGATCAGCTTACACAAGAAAATATGTCTGACGGTAGAAGTTTCTTTGATTTGGATCTCGATAAAGTAGAGTGGGTAAACCGTATCGACTTTATGGGAACTTTTATTCCAACTCAGGTTATTTGTAAAGACATGGTAGGTAAAAAAGGCTGTTCAGTTATTAACATATCATCCATGAATGCGATCAGCCCTACAACAACGGTTCCCATTTATTCTGCAGCAAAAGCTGGCGTGAGTAACTTTACAGCCTGGCTCTCTAACTATTTTGCGTTAGTGGATATTCGTGTAAATGCAATTGCACCTGGATTCTTTGTTACAAATCTAAATAAACATATCATGGAAAAAGAGGACGGATCATTAACAGCACGTTCTGAAAGAATTATTGCCGGTACACCAATGTCACGATTTGGCGATCCTGATGAATGTGCAGGTACACTGCTTTATTTAGTCGATCCTAAACTTTCAAGCTTTGTAACTGGGGCAGTAATACCAATTGATGGTGGTTTCAGCTCGTTCTGTGGCGTATAGATAACTCCTGTAATGTGTGAGCAAGGCGAGCTTCGTTTGCGCTTACACATAGATCATACCCTTTAAGCTTAGCTGACAGAATTGCGCTATTTTAGAGTCTCAGCAGAGTTGCCACTCTGCTGTACTGGTCTGTGAGCAGGTTATCTCTATTCTTTAATTTATACATTTCATTTTAATGGTTTACACTCATGTCGATGATTACGGTTGTTATAGCGACTATTATTGCTCTTGGTAGTTTCACTCAAGGGTTAACAGGTTTTGGACTTGCTCTGGTTTCGGTTCCCCTTTTATCCCTCGCAGTGGATGTCAAGATGGCGGTACCTATTGCCGGTATTTTTGGTTGGTTAATCACCTTTCCTGTTGTCTGGAAAATGCGAGAACATGTACAGTGGAAAGTCGCCTTCATTATGTTTATAGGCTCCTTGCCCGGTTCTTATGTCGGTGCGGATTTATTAAAGCGTTTACCTTCTGAAGTTATTCTTATAACGATGGGAATTGTGCTTATTATTTCCAGTTTATATTCTCTGCGGGCACATGCGACTTTATTTAAAAAACCATCTAACCCTATCAGCCTTCTTGTAGGTGCATTTTCTGGTGCCCTTGGTGCGAGCGTTGGGGAGTCAGGTCCACCGGCCATTGCTTATACTTCTATGCTTCCCTGGTCTTCACACCAGACAAAATCTACTATTGTCTTTTTCTTTATGCTGCAGATGATTGGGGCTATCGCCGGGTTTTGGTCTCAGGATCTATTAACTCCAGAGGTATTTCATTATGTGTATACTTCTATTCCGGGGTTTGTTATTGGTCTGGTAACCGGCTTAATTGCTTATTCGCAACTGCATAAGTACAATATTAACTATCACAAAATTATTCATTCCATACTGCTTTTCATCGGCGTATTTCTTATTGTAAAAAATATCTAAGCCTACTGTGTTGCGCCATTGTCACTTCCGGCAATGGCGCATAGCTGCCGTTTTACACAGCATATGATCTTACTGATTTAGCTTGTTTACATGACCTGATAATTGCTTGCGGCGCATAATGCCCCCTACAAATTAGTCCCGATAATAAAGCAGATTAGTATTACCCTGACTCATAGTAAGCACCTCCTCAAGTCAACCGTGCCATCATCGAAGTTAAGCTTCTTTTCAGGCGAAATGCTTTTAGTTCGTAGAATTTACCCGCGTGTTATTGGTGCATGGATTACCTGTAATATAACAGCTGCGTAATTGCTCACTCAGCATAAGGTACGTTTTATGCGTCGTGTAACTTCCTCCTCAAACCCACCCTGCCATCATCGGCATCGAGGTACTGTTCTGGGTGAATGCTTTAGTTGGTTGAAGATATCAGAGAGTTATTGGTGCATGAATGCACCCTACTTTATAAAACCTGCTTAATTGCTCACTCAGCGCAGGGGAGCTTTGTGCGGCATATGATCTTGCCGGTTAGCTTATACCAGTTCCACTAATTATCTATAAAACATCTGATTAATGGATTTGCTATTATTTTATGACGAGGCAGCTGGTTGCGGTGCATGACTTATACCAATTGGATTAATTAAATGATCTGTTTAGGCGTCAGGAAAAATGAATGAAAGCAAGGCATTGATTGCACTACTAGTTGTTCTAATTGCACAAAATTGTATGGAACAATTTTGCACAGCTTTAGCTGGCCACAAAGTGGTGAAGAACAGGACGTTCGGAATCAAATCAATAACAAAGACTAAAACGTAGTTTTATGTCTAGAGCACCATAATAGTTTAACAAGCATAAATGATCAGATAATTAGTCTGGTTGGTATTAGATCATTATACCCGGTTAACTGAATATGTACTCTCAAGTTTGAAAGTACATAATATCTGTTTTATCTGTTTTATCGGTTTTTACGGGAAGATGCCTTTAACATCCTGAGCATGTATCACTTTTCTAATGGCAACAATATACGCAGCCATTCGAAGACTACATGCGGACTTCTCACTCTCTGCTACCACATCAATAAATGCTTTTGACATTTGATTCTCAAGCATTTCATTAACTTTATCTTCATCCCATGTTAATACTTGAATGTTTTGCACCCATTCAAAATAGGACACGATAACACCACCACTGTTTGCAAGTATATCCGGAACAAGGGTTATACCGCGCGCTTCTAAAATCTTGTCCCCGGCTGTTGTTGTAGGCCCGTTAGCCCCTTCTACAATGTAAGAGCATTGTAATTTTTTAGCGACCTCTTCATTAATTTGATTTTCCAATGCAGCAGGAATAAGGATATCGCAATTACATTGCAATAGTTCTTCATTGGTTATATGGGTGATCCCCTGAGCATCGTAATGAACCAAAAGGCTTTGCGGATCTTTCAAGTAATCCATAATCGAAGGTATATCTAATCCATCTTCAGCATATATAGCAGCAGAAACATCGCTGATAGCAACTATTTTAGCGCCTTTTTCATGTAAGATTCGTGCGGCATTACCACCTACATTTCCCACCCCTTGAATCGCGACTTTTTGCCCCTCTGTGGCTTTATTATCTTTTTTAAGGATAAGTTCAGTACTGATCACAACGCCTCGTCCCGTTGCAGCCTCTCTGCCTTTGGAACCGCCTAACTCTAATGGTTTACCCGTTACAACCCCTGGACAAGGTTTGCCTTGCAGCATACTGTAGGTATCTAAAATCCAAGCCATTATTTTCGAGTTGGTATTTACATCTGGAGCCGGTATATCTTTATTAGTGCCAATAATTGGCTCTATTGCATAAGTATAACGACGGGTTAAGCGGCAAAGTTCAGCTTCAGATAACGTTCTTGGATCAACTTGAATTCCGCCTTTTGCACCACCATAAGCGATATCTACCACAGCACATTTTAAAGTCATCCAGGTAGCTAACGCCTTAACTTCATTTAAATCACAATCTTGGTGATACCTGATCCCGCCTTTAAAGGGGCCGCGAATATTCGAATGCTGCACCCTATAGCCCTCAAAAACCTGTACGCTTCCGTCATCCATTTTTACCGGCAGATAGACTGTTAGAGCGCGCTGAGGATTTTTGATAATCTCAAACATATGTTTGTTGATATTACCAATGTTCATTGCTTCACTTAGCACCTCAATCACATTTTCATAAGGGTCATATTTTTTTAACATTTTAAATCCTTTGTATAGAATGTAAATTACACTTGCTTTATTTAAAAAAGTAACTGGCTGTTCAATATGTGACAGGCAATATAAAGATCTACCTGTCCGTCCTAAAGAGTTTCATTACTGGGAAATAGACTTATCAGATTAGAAGAATCTCTTATCTTTTTTTTCGCTCAATTGCGCCTGCAAGACCCAAATGAGTGTTTTTTATTCTTTGAATTGCTCATTTAACCGTTTTGAACTTTTACACTCTTTTGCCAATTTTTAGCGGCTAAAAATACACAACTTATTATCAAAGAATAATTCATGAACCTCTCCCAAGTTAGCCCCAATTCATCTTTTTTTTAGTGCCAGGAAATCCAATATTAATGCACCAAAAAACAAAGGTAGCGTCTTGTTGAGAGGGGTTGATATTTGCTGGTCGTTTTCTACAAGTGATGCGTAAGATAATGATTTAATTGAAAGCAAAGAGAAATAGCGGTGGGCGATCGGTTTGATTACCTGGCATTGACATTACTTATTCAAAAGTAACTACAGCAGGAGACAAGGGAGCATTAACCTCAACAACCCTTTACCTTAATTTGACATTTTTTTGCAAATGTTATCCAATATTTTCGAGCAAATATTGGATAACTTTTCAGAGCCCCGGCAGCGGCGTGCCGGCTACCCTATTATGCGTTTTCGCTGGCGAAACGCTTCATAAAATCAGCAAGTGTGTTTGCTTCTTCTTCACTCACGCCGTTATACAGGCTAGCTCTTAGGTAGTCCCCAAAGCCGAAAGGTGTCAGCGTACGCAGACCAATCATCCCTTTCTCCCAGCTCTCAATCAAGAACTTGTTGGTCAGCGCTTCATCGCCACCTGCGACGTTGAACGGCACGTTCATCCGGCTGCGCAGCGTTTTATTGTCAATAGGGGTGCCATAGAAGCCATTAGAGCTGTCGATAACATCATAAATAGCCTGGGCTTTAGCAATAGAGCGCTTTTCACACTCGGCTACACCACCTTGTTGCTCAAGCCAGTCCATCAGAAAACCAACCACTTCAATATTGAAGGTTGCTGGCGTGTTCCACAGATTTCCGGCGTCACTGTTGGTTGTATAGTTAAACACACCCGGGCACAGAGGAGAGGCATTACCAAGCAGATCTTTACGCACGATGGTCATGGTTAATCCAGGGTGGCCGATATTCTTAGATGCGCAGGCGAAAAGGACGCCAACACCACAACCACGCCAGTCGATAGGCTTGGTCGAGAAATCAGAACTTGCATCAACCACTAACGGGATATGCTTACGTGACTCAGGAAGCTTTGGCAGGCGGTGCAGTTCAATACCATTGACCGTTTCATTAGAGCATAAATAGAGGTATTTACTATCAGGGTCGATATTTGCTTCGGTCAGCTCAGGAAAAGAGGTGTATTTACCCGTTTCAGGATCTTTGGCATCGATAGTCTGTACGCTACAGTATTTACTTGCTTCATCCCGGCCTCTTTCTGACCAGGTGCCGTTGACCACATAGGTCGCAATGTCCGACTGGTCGTGGCAAAGGTTTAGAGGTAAGGCAGCAAACTGCCCGTGCCCGCCACCATGGGTGAAAAGCACTTCGTACTCATCAGGTATCTGCATAACCTTACGCGTAGTGGCAACCGCATGGTCAAGGATTGTCTGAAACTCCGGCGCACGGTGTGATAATGCTAATGATGTAAGCCCTGGCGCGTTGAAAGCTGCTGTAATTCTTTCTTCGACAGCCTTGGGTAGCCCTGTGGGACCGGGACTGAAGTTGATAATTGCTTCTGCTGGTGCGGTAGAGCTAAGAGAGCCGACCAGGGCTGGGTGTATGTTTGTATTCATTTTATTGCTGCTCCAAACTATGCTTTATATGTAAAACCGGACCGATACCAGGCCCGTTAAATTAAGGGGTTAACTATGATTCTGCAGTATATTGAGTCGCTGACTATTTGTGCTTAAGAGGAACGACTAATACAGGAATGCGTGACCGCGCTAATACATTTCTGGCAACACTGCCTAAAAAGGTTTCAACAAACCCTTTTTCATGTGTCCCCATGACAATTAAATCTGCTTCCAGCTCTCTTGATGTCTTTAATATTGCTTCCGTTGGGAAAGACTCAATGATCTTGATTGATTTAACTTTTTCTCTAACGACCAGTTCTTCCGGCTGTACATTAGCCCAGAACTCATCCTGCATCTGTTCAAGCTTTTTTTGTGCCTGCCTTTTGCGTGCTTTTAACATTTCAGCCCGCTTACTATCATCCATCACATAGCTTTCCAGTGCCATTCTTGCATCGCTGGAAAGCTTTTCTACTACGTGTAGAATATGGATTTCAGCCCCGGTTTTTTGGGCTAGATAAGCAGCGTACTTAAAGTACTCTTCCGAGCTTTTTGACAAATCAGTACTAAATAGAATTTTCTTAAATTCAAACATAATAACTATCCTTCTGTATAATAATCTGCTTTATTTGACTAAAGCAGATTATTGAATAACTTAAAGCCTAATAGCCTAATAATTTAGGAAGTGTCAATGCTATCTGAGGTATGTATGCGATGATAATAACTGCGATAGTAGACACCATGGCAAAAGGTAATGCCTTAGCTGTTACTTCTTCTAAAGGTGTATCTGATATGCCGGAGGCGACAAATAAGTTTTCTCCTAGTGGCGGCGTTGAGAAACCAATTGACAGGCTACAAACCATCACGATACCAAAATGAACCGGATCAATTCCTAGCGTATAAGCAACGGGTAAAAGCACCGGGGTTAAAATCATAATCGCCGCCAGGGTTTCCATAAACATGCCGACAAACAGCAAGAAGGCGATGATTAATAACCAGATAAGGTATAGATTATCGGTCAGGCTTAACATGGATTCAGCAACGATTGCGGGAATTTGATTTTCTACCAAAATACGCCCGAATGCAGTTGCGGTAAAAAGAATCAGTAAAACACGACCTGACAACCAGGTTGTTGTTTCTAAAGAGTGTATTAAATCTCTTAACTTTAACTCTTTATGCACAAACACACCGATAAACAGGGTATAAAATATGGCAATAATTGCAGACTCGGTCGGTGTAAACAAACCAGAGTAAATACCGCCTAGTATCACCAGTGGCGCCAAAATTGACCAGATACCGGATTTAGCTGCCTGGCCGATTTGTGCGATTGACCATCCTTCACCGCTGCCTTTATAACCGTAACGTCGACATTGAACATAGTTTAAAGTCATCAAACCGATAGACATCACTAAGCCCGGTAAGAATCCGGCGATAAACATTTTTGGTATGGAAATACTTTGGAATTCACCATGTTTTGCGATTGCATCCATAGGAACTGCCAAGCCTAATGCCGATATACCAAAAATAACCATCGGAATTGAAGGAGGAATTACAATACCTAAACCACCGGATGAAGCGGTAACCGCTGAGGCGTAACCTTTATCGTAACCCCGGTTAACCATTGCCGGGATCATTAGCATGCCAACAGCTGCTGTTGTTGCCGGGCCAGATCCGGAAATTGCGCCGAAGAACATACAAGCTAAGATAGCCGCGGCAGACATACCACCTGTAACAGGGCCGGCAAAACTTTCAGCCAAGGTCACCAGTCGTTTGGATATTCCGGAGGCTTCCATTAATGCCCCTGCTAATATAAACGCAGGTAATGCCATCAGCGGAAATGACCCTACTGAGTTAAAGGCTATTTGTACAAATTTTATTGGGTTTTCATCTAAAAACAGGAAAGAGGCTAAAGCCGCAATACCTAATGACACCATTACTGGCGCACCAAGCAGTAATAAGGCTAAGAAAGAGCCAAATAACACCATGACTATGGATGCTTCACTCATTTGTTATTCTCCGTATCCTTTGTTTGTTTTTTTCCATCTGATTTATTCGTTTCTTGTTCTTCTTCGAATACATCGGTGTTCATCAATTCATTCATTTCTTGCGATTCAGGGTCAATCGTTTCGACTCCCTTAACAAACTTCAGATAATTAACTTGTATGATGCGAATAGTCATCAATGTAAAAGCAATTGGCAGAATCAAGTAAATGTACTTCATCGGAATACCCAGTGTTTGCGACTTCCAAAAAAGGTTCATCCGATTAAAGACAAAGTCATAACTGAGATATATAAAGTAACTGTTAAAAGCAACCCATAACAGATCAGATATAAATTCGAACAGTGTACATACCTTTGCAGGCAGCCATTTGTATTGAAACGTAACGCGGTTATGTGCGGATAGCTTTGCCGCATAACTAGAGCCTAGAAATACAAACCATACAAATAAATACACTGATAATTCTTCACTCCATGTGATGGAGTAACCTAAAATTTCTCGTGATAATATTTGTGCAAATAGAATAGTCACGAACGTTAGTAATAGCGCTCTACATAAATAACTTTCTAAATTATCAAATATTTTTAAAATTATTTTCATAATGTTTACTGTGCACCTTTAAGAGAGCAATACCTTGCTTTTTATACTTTTTTATGTAGCCGGCACTAAAAAAAAGGCTGAGTGGTAACACTCAGCCTGGCAATGATTTTAGATTTCATCTCTACCTAAAGTACGTAGTAATTCATTAATTTTGTCTTTACCACCAACTTGTTCGTAGAATTCAGGCCAAACACCCGCTTGTGCTTTTTTAACCCACTCAGCTTCATCTTCTAACTGATCGATTTGCACGCTATATTTTGCAACCAGCTCTTTTTTGATACCGTCTTCTTTCTCTTTAATCCAGGCAAGGCTGTGTGCAGTTGCTTCTTTACCTGCTTCCAGTATGGCTTTTTGTACATCTGCAGACTGATCCTGGAAAACAGATTCAGAGATGATAAGCGGCTCTAATTGAAACAAGTAATGCGTCTCTGTTAAATATTTCTGGATCTCAGCAAATTTCATTGAATGAATCGCTGCATATGGTGTTTCTTGTCCATCAACAACTTTCTGTTGCAGTGCGGTAAAGGTTTCAGACCAAGCGACAGGCGTTGGATTAATGCCTAGAGACTGATAAGTTTTAATAATCAGATCGCTTTTCGGTACGCGAATAAACAAACCTTCAAGATCTTTTAGGTTTTTAACCGGGCGTTTAGAGTTAGTTAACATTCTGAAACCAGAATAGCTCCAAGCGACAATACGAACATTAGCTTGTTTTAGCACTGTTTCAGTAAGATTTTTTTCAATATCGCTGTTGATGATAGTTTCAGCCTGGTCGATATTTTCAAAAATATATGGAAGTGAAAGGATCCCGATAGATGGGCTAAATGGTGCCAGGTTGTTACTACCGATGATCGACATATCTAACGTTCCCATGGAAACGTCATTTACCGTCGCCTGCTCGGAACCAAGCTGACCGTTAACAAAAATATTTGTTTTGTACTTACTGCCTGTTTTTTCAGCAAGTACATCTGAGAATTTAATAGCTAGTTCTTCTTGAGCACTGCCACCGCCATCGCCCACGGCTATTTTCCATGTTGCCGAAAAAGCGCTTGTTGATAACACCAGGCTGGTTGCCAGTGAAATCGCTTTAATAAATTTCGCTTTATGCATTTTTTCATTACCTCATTGATTATTACAAATTGTCCACATGGTTTAAATTGAATCCCTTCCAGAAAGATATTCAGTGTACGGGTAATCATATCGGCTATTCAGCATAATCCATACTAGTGAAAGTATTCGGCTTAAGAACCAGATTGTTGATATGACGTTACAGCCGTTATTGAAGCTACTTGCTTGCCTTATTTAAGCTACGTGCTTGTAAAAATAAGGAGTAGAGCCAATTTATTTAAATTGTAGTCCACCCTTAACTCTGTATTACAACCACCGAGTTCACAAAAAAACACATCACCTTAACGAAATTTACATGACCTGACTCGAAAATATAAAACATGGCCTACATTTTGCATTATAAATAATAATGATTTCCTGTTGCACAGCTCAAATCAATTAACAAGCAAAATTTAGTCCGAACTTTTCTACGGGAAACATAATGTCCGACCTTTTAATCAATATTGAATTGCATAACAACAGCAGTTACCAGCAGCAAATCCGCGAAAAGCTGGTACAGCTGATTAAGCAGGGCACCTTTGGAGACAAGCCTCTGCCCTCCGGGCGCAAGATGGCAGAGATTATTGGCGTATCAAGAAATACCATCGTATTAGTCTATGAAAGTTTAGTCGATGAGGGATACCTGGTTGCCCGCAAAAGAAGTGGTTTTTTTGTCCATCCGGATTTCCCCAAAGAATCCTGCCCTAGTTTAGTGCATTTTGATCCACCGGGATCTTCCCGTGAACCAAATTGGTGCAAACGGATGAAGCAAAAACCCAGTCAATTTACATCACTGAACAAAGATAAAAACTGGTTTAAATACCCCTACCCATTTATTTACGGGTATATCAATGTTGAAGAGTTTCCCCTTTATCAGTGGCGCGAATGCTCGCGCATAGCAGAGAGCCGCAGCAAACTGCATGAGTGGGTAGAAGGTTATATTGATATGGATGATCCGGAGTTGATCACTCAGATTCGTCAGCAGATTCTGCCTAAGCGCGGCATTGTTGCCCAGGCCGATGAAATCCTTATTACCCTTGGCACTCAGAACTCGCTATTTTTACTCGCCAGTTTATTAGGTGGTGAAAATGTCACCTTTGGCGTGGAAAACCCCGGCTATGGTGAATTTCGCAATATCATCTCCCTCACACAGAGCACGGTAAAACCGCTCGATATTGACTCACAAGGTGTAGTGTTAGGTGAGCAGCTTCAGCATTGCGACTATGTTTGCGTCACTCCCAGCCATCAATATCCAACCACAGTGACGATGACTATCGAAAGACGTAAAGCCTTACTTGAGCAGGCTGTCCGGGATAATTTTGTGTTGATTGAAGACGATTATGAAAGTGAAGTTAATTTTATTGAACAGCCGCTGCCTGCGCTTAAAAGCTTTGAACAACATGGCCGAGTGATCTATACCGGCAGTTTATCCAAGTCACTCACCCCGGGGATACGTATCGGTTATCTGGTGGCGAACAAAACACTGATCACGGAACTGCGAAAATTACGCCATCTGCATTACCGCTATCCGCCTTCAAATAACCAGCGTGTCACCGCTTTATTTATCAGTCAGGGTTATTACGACAGCCATGTGCGGCGTATACGTCGGGCCTATGAGAAGAAGTGGATGCTGATGCAGCAAGGCATTGAATCTTACCTGAAAGGCTGCGAGATCCACGCGACTGCAGGCAGTTTTTGTTTCTGGATAGGATTGCCAGATGGCATTACCAGCCATGCACTGGTCGAACTGGCTGCGCAACACGGGATATTAGTCGAGTCCGGCGATAGTCTTTTTATGCAGGAAAATGCGCCTAAAAATTATATTCGACTTGGATTTTCAGCTATTAACCACGATAAAATTCTACAGGGGTTGACTATTCTGGGAGGACTGATTGAACAACTGCGACTGCGTCAGTCCGGTTGCGATAACCCGCAAACATAAAAAAACCGAAGCGTTTAATAAAATAAAGACGCTTCGGGTTGTTGTCGCACCACCATCCTTTAATAAAAGGATGGCGTGCAACTGTAACTAATCTGTTACAGTTCAAGGAGTCCTATTTCAAGCGATATCTAATGCTCAGATTCAGATTCCTTTCCCATCCATCATTACGTAGCCCATTAATACTGTAGTTAACATTGTCCTCCAAGTCCACCAAGGTAGCCGTTAAACCTAAATTTAACTGATTAGTCAAGTAGTAGTAAAATCCTGAGCTGATCGTATGGGTGGTAATATCCTCAAAACCATCCGCGTCAGTTTCTAAATGAGTGAATGTCCAACCGTTTCGCCAGTCAATAAGATCGGTTAACTCATAGGTTAACGACATATCATTTTCGAAAAAATAGCTGTTGTCGCCATCATCTAAAGTTGCACCCACACTTGCTACGTTAGAGAACTGAGTCGAATTGCCAATCGGGTAATGATATTCAGCGATAGCTTCAAGTAGCGGTTTGCCATTTTCACCATCATAATTTGTAAAAAGAACCCCAACACCGGCACGTACTTCCCAGCCTTTTTTACGCGTTTGAATGGTCTCTCTATCCAATACATCGTATGCCTTTAAGATTGCCCCGGCTCCGAGGTCTCCGCCACCAGCTACCATACCGGAACCTTTCAGCGCATTTTCTATATCCGCAATCCAATACTGTTCGTAATCTTCCTGGCCATATCTTGTACTGTACTCAGCTTCTTTATCAATCACTACCGCGACTTCCTGATATACGGCATCAGACGGGTCACCGGTTAAACTGCCACGCAAACGTAACGCTTCAATGATGCGGATAGCACGCGCCATTGGCGTTACGTTAACAACACGGCCATAACCCAAACCAATAGTCACTTGTGTACGTGGATCCTCTTGTCCTTTTTTTAAACCCACTTCGGCTTTACCGTAATAAAAATTAAGGTTACGGTCCGGAGCAAAATATTTATCTGCACTGACTAAGCCTTCTGCCAGATAATAAGACTTGTCTTCATTACCCGCATCAGGACCACGATCACGTGAGGCCTCACCATCAAAGTTAATTGTTGTATCAAGATCGGAAGAGCTGAACACCTGTTCATAATCAAGAAATAAGTCAAGATTATAACTGGTTTGATCCTGATTACCGCTGTCGAGATTAAACAAACCCTCCACATAAGCGTCTTGATAAGCTGCTGTTGCTTCGTCGTAGTCACTAACCGCAGGCACGGCAAGTGCACTTCCGGTTACAGCCATCATCACAGAAGCTGCTACTATATTAAGTTTTGTCATAGCTTATTCCCCTCGTTATTTATTTTTATAGTTCTTTATTTAATTAATCGGCTTTTATTTCTATTTACAAAATGAACAACCTCATAAATAAAGATAAGCACTAATCAGTATTGCGCAAAGAAAATAAGTGACACAGATCACAGGTTTTAACCTTTTACCAGCAACCGCTTAAGACTCTTAGTACTAAAAGAAAGGAAATGCAATGCAATGCTAGCTCCGTACAGGGTTTGCCTGTTTCCAGAGCTTAGTAAATATCAATAATCCGGTCATTATTGGCTGCTTACCGGTAAAAAAATGAGTTATAACAATTAACGTCAATTTGTAATAATTGAAATATCCGCAGTGTTGAAATATACCCAAACAATGTGATAATGCTTCTCATTTGAAATGAACAAGCCTGTGAGAGCTATGCCAGAAGCTTGTTTTTGGTGCTCATATTTTGTACCTTAAAGTATAATGGGTATAGGAGATGGCAATCAGCTGAGGGCTGAAAAAACCTGACAATTTATATGTGATTACTTAGAATGATCACCTCTTTGTACCTTAGGTATTATTTGCCGATCACCTACTTCCAGGCTAGCCCATTTATCGCTAAAGAAATCACTGAGCTATTGATTGATTTGGCCCGCGAGCAAAAGTGCGCATTGCTAATCGTTAGCCACGATCTTGCTCTAAGCGAAAAGTGTTGAGATATTGTGATTCAGCTTGAGTGTTAACACTTTTTTTTATATACCCATGAGACCTCAAGATGCAAAGTCAGCAAGGTAAATTGTGCCGAGATGTTAGGCATAAAATTGAAGTCTAGTTATTCTACAGAGAGGTTTTATAACAACGCAGGTTGATACAATTTGCCTTGCCCTGCGGGGTGCGGGTTTCCAAGACAATAACCGAAGCTAAGAACTATTGTTGTAAAATGATTTTGGTTTGATATACAGCTTGCTGACATACACCAGTGGCAACCGCTAATTTTTATATTTGAATGATTTTCATCACCGCCATGAATGACGGTGTTTTTCATCTAAATGGATAAAAAATGAATTCATTCCAGGCGGAAGTTGCAGTAACTGGTTGTTCCCTTCACAAAACGTCTAACGCAGAAGTAGCTCATTTTAGCCAGTAAGATTGATCAGCTATTTAGTAGAATTGGTATTATTTAGTCATAATTGTAAGATCCTTTTTCACTGAGGAAAATCGTCTTACAAATTATCTTACATTTTTGCAAGATGCGAGCGGTACTACCCGAACTCTACGGACATAAAAAAACCCGAAATGCCTTTATTATTAAGCGTTTCGGGTTCTTCTCGTACCTGCTCGGTACTAAATGTGGCAGGGGTGGAGAGATTCGAACTCCCAACATACGGATATTGAATCCCAAAAACACAGTTACATCTGTCAGCCTAGAACACTTATCTCATTGTTTCAATTAAACTTGGTATTTATTGGTTGTCTTCGGTTTAGGCAGGTTTACGCCAAATTATTGCTCCATTTCTTCTTAACATCATCGATGATGTTAACTTGACTGCGCACAGTAACCATATGATAATTTAGGTTTTATAACTAAGTATGTACGTGGAGTGTGATGCTATGATTGATAATCTGAATTTGGTTACTGAGTTACTAGATCGTTCAGGTATATTTCTAAAGCTTGATGAAATCGCAAACTTGGAAATGACCGATTTTGGTTTGAATGATTTTGAGCGTATCGGTTTGACGATACATACATACGTCAACACTAATCGATGCTGCGCAAAAGAACTAATAATGCTTCCAAATCAACTTTGTCCAGAACATAAACATCCATCTATTGGGGGGATAGAAGGTAAGGAAGAAACATTTAGATGTAGATTTGGTAAAATTAGTATTTTTATTGATGGTGAAAGAACGACTAATCCATCTGTAGATTTTCCAAAAGAGGAAAAAAACTTTACCGTTTTTAATGAAATAGTATTAAATCCTGGTGATCAGTTAACTCTAGCACCAAATTCAAAACATTGGTTCAAAGCTCATAATGATGGAGCAGTGATATCAGAGTTTTCGACTAACTCTAATGACGATACCGACGTGTTCACCGATACAAGCATCAATCGAGCCAGCATGGTTCAAAAAGCTTCTGTAAATAAATATGTGTAACTATCATGAGTCATAAGTATTCAATCAGTCTGTATGGATATTACCATGATGCGGTTCGGTGGTTTTCGGCAGTTTTTAATTTTAATCGATTGCAGTCGCTCTGGTTCACTCAATAGACTATCTTTTTTTGAAGATTCATCTGACTTGGTATAATTACCATAAAAAAGTGCCAACCTTGATTGGCTTCATCCACAAATTAATCTAGCGTTTTCTCACGTAACTTGCCCTTAGCCATGCTTTACATACACAAATTCAATTACGGTATATTTAAAAGGCCAGAGCAATAAGCATCAGGCCTTTTAAATATCTTAAGACAAAAGCATTATTTACGGGTTTTCAACAGTCCCTCTACGTTTTGTTTATTTACGATTGTCCATGGGATGTCATAACGCTTAGATAGACCATTATTCCAATCTAACTGGCCTGCATATTGGTTCCAAATCGTAGATGATGGCTTATATTCAGTTCCAATAACGTGGCGTAAAGCAACATCAATAGAGCCCTGCATTTGACCATTTGCGTCTTGAAGAATAGATGCCATTTTATCATTTTTAACGGCATAAAGTGCGTCAGTAATACCATCAATACCTGCAATTGCATAATCGTCGACTGTGCCACCGGATCCTTCAATAGCTTCAATTGTGCCAAGCGCCATTTCATCATTCTGACCAATAATTCCGTCGATTTTACCTTGGTGCTTCATCAACCAGTTCTCCATCAGGTTCATGCCTTCAGCACGTGACCAGTTAGCAGTTTTACGCTCTAACACTTTAACCGCACCTTCTGGACATTCACCAATGGCTTTTTCGTTACCTTGACCACGCTGAATTTCACCCGAACCGCCTTTTGGTCCCTCAAGGATAACCACATTACCTTTACAACCAATTTTTTCCATAATGAACTTGCCTTCCAAATAACCACCTTCAACATCATCAGAAACAACTTCTGCGGTCATTTTGTCTGTATTAAGACGAGCATTGGTCACTATTACCGGAATGCCTGCTTCGTTTGCCATATCCACTACGTCAATATTGGCATCGAAATCCATTGGGTTAATAATAATTGCGTCGTGGTCAGTGCGTATTGCCGTTTCAGCCTGATTATTTTGAACTAAGGCATCGTAACGACCATCATACATAGTAATTTTAACATCTCCCGATTTTACCATCGGATGGTCATAAGCAGCTTGCTCCATTAACTGCACAAATTCAGCTTTCATTCCGTACATAAGTACTGCAACTTTAACAGGATCCTTTGCAAATGCAGCTCCTGAAGATAGAACCAACGATGTTCCAATTAACGTACTGATGATTGTTTTTTTCATGTAGGTTTCCTTTACGTTTGTTGTTGAGTTATAGTGGTTTTTAACGCTTATATCTGTAATTAACGCGATTGTTTTCTTGCCGGGTCTAGCATAACTGCGGCGACAATTAATAAACCTTTTATTATTTGTTGGTAATATGATTGCACACCGAGTAAATCTAAGCCGTTGTTCATAACACCAATAATGAGGATACCGAATAAGGTTCCCGTCAGCGTTCCTATACCACCAGCCATTGACGTTCCACCAATGACCACGGCAGCAATTGCATCTAATTCATAGGCAGAGCCAGCACTCGTTTGAGCCGAACCAGTACGCGCAGTAAGAATTAAGCCTGCTATTGCAGCAAGAACACCGCAAAGTGTATAAACAGCAACTTTGACTTTGTGCACATCAATACCAGAGGTTCTTGCTGATTTTTCGTTACCACCAACAGCAAAGACATATCGACCAAATACCGTTTTATTTAGTAATATCCACGAAGCAATAAAAATCGCAGCAAAAATTAGTACAGGTGTCGGTATGCCTAGTACATAACTATTACCAATTACGCGAAAGCTACTATCAAGGGAAGAGACTGGATTACCGTCTGTCGTTAACATAGTCACACCTCGAGCGGCAGAGAGCATCCCCATAGTGACGATAAATGCTTGTAGTCGGAATTTCGAGATGATGTAACCATTTAAAAAACCACATAATGCGCCGATAATAATAGCAACCATTAAAGGCAGTAAAATAGGTGAATCGAAACTGCCTATCGCCATGTTGGACGAACTCGTAACGAACCTTGAGGCCACTATACCTGCCAGAGCAAGTACCGAACCGACTGAAAGGTCAACACCAGCTATGATTATAACGAAGGTCATTCCAATGGCTAAAACCCCATTAATTGATACTTGCCGAAGGACAACAAGAAAATTACCCTTTGTTAAAAAATAATTACTGTCCCAAAGGCCACTTTGGATAGATATTTCCCCAAGAAGTGCAATTGTTAGACAAAGAAATAAGAAAGCAAAAACTATCCCGTATTTGTGAAGAAGTGGCTTTAATATGGAGGTCTGCGGCCCTATCTCTTTTTTTACTGAGAGTGATATGTTCATATTTTCATCCTATGAAGCTAAACTAAGTAATAACTGTTGAGTTGCATCTGACTGTAAAACTTCTTTTACCAACTCACCGTTTTTGAATATTATGATTCGATCACTCATACCAATTATTTCTGGCAATTCAGATGAAACCATTATGATACTTTTGCCTTCTAGTGCTTGTTCCGACATGTATTTATATATCTCTTTCTTTGCCCCAACATCAATGCCTCGAGTAGGCTCATCCAACATGAGTAATTCGGGACAAGTAAGGGACCAACGACCTAATACGACTTTTTGTTGATTACCACCAGAAAGGTTTTGGACTATTTGCTCTTTGTTAGGTGTTTTTACTTTAAATACATCTATCATCGCTTCAATATTCTCACCTTCCATTTGTTTATTGATAAAAAATGAATTGGAAAATTTGTTCAATGACGAGATTGAAATATTAGCGCCAACTGAACTCGTAAGAACTAAACCAGACGATTTCCTATCTTCAGTCACATAGGCTATACCGGACTTTATTGAGTCTCTAGGTTTGTGGTTTTTTAACTCACTACCATTTAAAACGATAGAACCGCAATCAAATGAATCGATGCCGAATATTGCATTTAAGACCTCTGAACGGCCTGAACCTACAAGGCCATAGATCCCCAGTATTTCCCCTCTATGAACATTGAATGAGATATTATTAAATTTCTTAGACGTTAACCCTTTAACTTCTAAAGAAACTGATTCTGTAGGTTGATTAAACTTTGCGAACTCTTGGTCAATTTGTCCGCCAATTATTTGTTCAATGAGTTGTTCACGATTGATATCACGGATTAAACCCTCACCGATATAAGTCCCGTCACGAAATACAGTGTAGTTACTGGCTATTTCGAAGATTTCAGAAAGCCGATGTGATACGTAAACAATACCCTTGCCTTTGTTTGAAAGTGACTTGATAACCTTAAATAGTTTTTTAGAATCTTCTTCACCGATTGCTGATGTAGGTTCATCTAGGAATACAATATTGGCATTTGAATGTGATAGCGCTTTTGCTATCTCTACCAACTGTTGTTCGGCAACACTTAGATGATTAACAATGGCGTCAACCGGAATATCAAATTCAAGTTCATCCATCAATTCTTGCGCTCTTTGGTTGAGCTTTGCAAAGTCAACAAACCCAAATTTCTTTCTGGGTTCCTGACCAAGATAGATATTTTCAGCCACTGTCAGATTCGGTATCATGCTTAACTCTTGCTGAACGATGGTAATACCAGCATCCAGTGCCTCTTTTGCATTGGCAAACGTTTTTTCTTCACCATTTACACAAATTCGACCTTCATCTGGTTGCAGAAACCCCATTACAATACTTAGGAATGTACTTTTACCTGCACCATTACCACCACACAATGCGTGAACTTCACCGGCATGTAATGTAAAATTGATGTTTTTCAGAGCATTCACCTCACCGAATGACTTTTTAACCGATCTCACTGATAATATTGGGATATTGCTCATTAGACCTCCACCATCAATTCAGGATATTGAGAACCTAGCGTTTCGATATAACGTCGATACGCACTGTCATTTAGATCAACATTCTTCGGAATAGGGAGTGTTCTTGAGTTTTCGTCCAGCAAAACTAGCTGTTCTATAATATTGAAATCAATTTCACCACTCAACGCCCAATACGCTTGTATCGCCGCACCCAACGCACCTGCTTCACCATTTTCAGGGCAAATTACTTCAGCATTCATTGTGTCAGCTATGATTTGACGCCATTGTTCTGATTTTGAGCCACCGCCAATCAAACGAATTTGCTCGATACTGATTCCTGCATCACGAAGTAGGTCGAGTCCATAACGAAGTCCATATGTGGCACCTTCAACAACAGCACGGACTAAGTTATCACGGTTGAAGTTGGAAGAGTCCAGGCCGTGAATTGAAGCAGTACCATTTGGTAACGCAGGTACCCGTTCACCATTAAAAAATTGTAGAAATGAAATATTACCAGAACCGATCTTACTGTTTGAAAGTGAGTTATTGAATTCGGTTAGATTCATACTTAAGAGTTCTTGCACCAATGTAGTCGCCGACGTTACATTCATTGTACAAATCAACGGCAGCCAACCATTAGAGCTTGAGCAAAAATTTGCAATACTAGGATGCTTCAATTCGACAGGCTTATCAGAAAATGTATAGATAGTCCCTGAGGTTCCAAGAGACATTGTGATAATGCCATTTTTAACATTACCTGTACCAATTGCTCCCATCATATTGTCGCCACCACCACTGGACACAACGACGTTATCGCGTAAACCCAGCTTAGCTTTTGCTTCGCCCACAACAATTCCAGCTGATTGCTCCGAAGAGTTTAAAGGTGGTAATGAATTAAATAGACGATCAGTTGGGTCAATCAAAGAACAAGTATGATAGTCCCAACAACGGTTACGTACATCAAATAGCCCGGTGCCAGATGCGTCACCGTAATCGGCACTGAATTCACCTGTTAACCAATAGTTTAGATAATCATGTGGGAGCAAAATGTGAGCAAGTTTTGCAAAGTTCTCAGGCTCATGATTTTTCATCCAAAGAATTTTTGAAGCGGTATAGCCTGTTTCTATACGAAGTCCAAGTTTATCAATGGAGCCGCATTCACCACCGATAAGTGCTAGCAACTCAGCATTTTCCGGTGCTGTTTCAGTATCACACCATAATTTTGCGTTACGAATAACATTGCCATCTGAATCAAGAGCAACGAATCCGTGTTGTTGGCCTGATATCCCGATAGCATCAATTTGCTTAGGATCGATATTCGCTTTATCTACAACTTGATGAAAAGCACAGACCATTGCATCAACCCACCAAATGGGGTTCTGTTCACGTTTACCATTAGACCCGGAGATAAGTTCATGTGCCGCAGAGGATTCTGCCAACACACTAGAGTCTGTAGTATCAACCAGAACAACTTTTGTTCCTTGTGTGCCGCAATCGACACCGACTACAATGCTCATAATCTACTCCATTTCAATAATAATTTTCACATCGGAAGGATTAGCTTCAACGGCTCTTCTATAGGCCTCAAGCGAGTCTTCAAACTTATATGTTTTGCTAATTAATGGTCTGACGTTTATCTTTCCAGACGAGATTAGATTGATAGTTTTTGGATACATGTTGGCGTAGCGGAAGATAGTTTTAAAGGTAACTTCTTTAACCTGAGCTGCTACAATATCAAATTTGACTGGTTCGACTGGCATGCCCACTAGTACAACGGTTCCATTTGGAGCAACATGATCACAAATATGTGTGATAACAGGCTCAATACCACAGCACTCAAATATGACATTGACCCCTTGTCCTCCAGTGATCTTACCGACAATATCCGCAACATTTTGCTCTAAACTGTTAACCGTGGTAATTCCATCATATGAACTAACCGTTTTTAGTTTTTCATTTACAACGTCAACAACAATAACTTCAGCACAGCCACTTGCTAAAGCTGATAACGCACACATGACACCAATCGTACCCGCACCATAAACAAGGCCAATGTCACCCGCCTTAATTTGAGCTTTCGTTGCCGCTTGCATACCGATAGCTAATGGTTCAACCATCGCAGCTTCTGCAAACGTCATATGTTCAGGGATCTTAAATGTAAATGCAGCGGGGTGAACGACATAATCAGAACAACAACCATCATATGGTGGTGTAGCCCAAAATTGAACGTCAGGATCAAGATTATAAAAGCCCGCCATTGTTTCACGCGACTGTGGTTGTGGTATGCCTGGTTCCATACACACGCGGTCACCTTCTCTTAGATGCTTAACGTTTGCACCAACAGCAGTCACAATACCCGATGCTTCGTGACCAAGGGTCATTGGCTTCTCAACCACGAAATGACCAATTTTTCCATGAGTCAAATAATGAACATCAGAACCGCAGATCCCTACCGCTTGAATTCTAATCTTTACATCGTTAGCGCCTATAGCTATAGGTTCGGCGACGTCTTTGATTACAAGCTCATTTACCTTTTCTAATACTAATGCTTTCATATTCTTGTTTCCTCATGAAATAAATTGTTATCGATGTCATTTAACGCGAGATAAATATAATATTTTTGCAGCATCTTTTTTGAGCGGTCGATCACAAACCAAGAAGAACAACAACCAACATATTGATTAACAGTAATATTTTTTCTAACAACCACTATTAACACAACAAAATTAAAATGATAGCGATAACCAAAATAACATCATATAATCAACTTAATCATTTTTTATGGGTAAATAATATAACTCAATCTAATTTACTCATATTTATTACAGTCAAAATGTGTTAATGAAGACTATCAAGAAACGCACCGGAATATTGACATGAAAAAAGTAAAGCTATCCGATATAGCAAAAAGAGCAAATGTTACCTCTATTACGGTCTCTCGAGCCCTATCAAACCCAGAGAAGGTAAAGCAAAAGACTCGTGAAAAAATACAAAAACTTGCACAAGAAATGGGCTACATCCCCAACATGATGGCCAAAGGTCTGAAATCAAGTTCAAAAACTATTGGCGTCATAGTACCAACCATAACCAATCCATTTTTCTCGAATGCCGTAAGAGTTATTGTCAATAATGCAAACAAAAGAGGTTATAACTGCTTATTTTTCACATCAGATGAGTCGGCAGAAATTGAGCAAAATGCAGTGAATACATTGCTCAGCTATAATGTTGATGGTGTCATTATTGGTGTCATTTCTGAAGATGAAAATTACGCACCGGAATATTTTAATAAATTAAAATCTTTTCATATTCCAGTAGTTCTATTTGACCGTAACATTGATGTTCCTCATACCTGTGGAGTTTACTTAGACAATGTTGATTCCGGATACAAGTTGGGTAAGGAGATAATGTGTGATGACTATGATGACATTCTTGTTGTTTCGGGGTCATTATATTCTAGAGTCGCCAATGCTCGATTGAATGGTTTGAAAATGGCGTTTTCAGAGAAAGACAAAATGTCGAAATTAGATATAATTTATGCTGATTTCAATGCAGAATTATCTAAAAAATTGGTTGCGGATTTCTTAAAGAAAAAAAAACCGAGTATTATTGTTGGATTAAACAACCAAATAACATTGGGTGCACTTGAAGCCTGTGTATTAAATGGCTACGTACTCAGTGTTGATATGAAATTTTACAGTATAGATGAAATTCAGACATCCAAAAATTTTGGTGTCTCCATACCTTGTATAAAACATGATATAGAAGAGTTAGGATATCAATCAGTAACTCAACTCATTCGTGCCATTGAAGCTGATGAATGTGGAGAACTCTCCGACATAATTATTAGAGGATCAATTGCAAAATGAGTAAGAATAAATTGTAGTCACTGCTCCTGTAAATGGGGTTGTTTTATTGGGCATATTAACCCATAAAAATATTAAACTTTTTGGATAAAGTATTTGCTGTGGCTGGATAAGTTCGCTACAAACTTGTAGGTTTTTAAGGCGCTTGGGCGTAAATGATTTAGTCTATTATGTTCGCAATTGGGATTTTTTGAGCGTATCTGCCACGCTTGAAATCGGGAATTATGTATGGTAAGCCCCGTTTTGCAAGTGAAAACTAAAAATAACGGAGTTGGTTTGCGGCACGCCGGAGGCCTTTAGCGTAAGTAGCAGGAGCACTACCTCTCAATACTGTTAGCAGGAATCACCCAAAGCATATTTTCCAGATCAATATCTTCCCACCTTGCACTTGCTGTTTCATTTGGCCGAGTCATGGTGTGTAACTGCCATTCAATCATACATCTAGTTGTTGACCTTATGCTGGCCATATCAAGTGCATTCATCAATTCGGGTAGCTCGCTGCCCTCAAGTGCAGGGTTATTGGTTGTTTTTACCGTTCTAAATGCATTGCCAATTCCAGCTAAAGGGTTGACTACAATTATTCCTGTGTTAACTGCATAGGTCATGATCTCATTAATACGCTGGCAAATCCTTTTTATGGTGTCGTATTTGCCGTTTGCTTCAAGCGGGCGTAATACCTGTATTACTTTTTGTGCAGTTAACTGGCTGATCGGATAGCCCCCAACTGAGGGAAAAATGTGCCGCGTTAATGATCCCCAAATATCTTTTGCATAGCCTGATGATATATGACTTTTTTTAACGTCAAACCATTTCTCAGCAATTAATTTTAAAGTGTTGGAGTGGGTTTCCATTAAAGCCAACTCACGTGCTTTCTTATCATCAATTGGATCAATACCTTTGGCTAATAGCTTTTTTGCAGAGTAGCGCAGGTCTCTAGCGTCAGCCAATGATACTTCAGGGTATTTACCTAATCCCATTACGGTATACTTTTTGGTGAAAGGTTTTTTATATCTTAACTGCCATGGCCTTGATCCGTTGGGTTTAATTCTAAGCTGTAACCCGCCTCCATCCGCTAGCGTCTGCACTTTATCGCTGGATTTCGCTTGTTCAACTTGTATTGGTGAAAGAGGTTTTATAGCCATAAAAGTAATACCAACTTTATGTATGTGATAGTGGTATTACTTATAGTCTTACTTTTTTGGTAGGATGCAAGCGTATCCGCTCGAACGTATTGGATAAAAAAACCCGAAACGCCTTTATTATTAAGCGGTTCGGGTTCTAGTCGTACCTTGTCGGTACTAAATGTGGCGGTGAGTGAGAGATTCGAACTCTCGGTACGTTGCCGTACACACACTTTCCAGGCGTGCTCCTTCAGCCACTCGGACAACTCACCAGTTGCTTAACTATCTTGTTAAAGCGAGGCGCATGATAATGAACTCTCCTCATAAAATCAACCACTAATGACAATTTAATTAATATTAATTAACAATAGTGCCAAGTTACCGAGATCCTCCCCACTCACGCCCAATAATCCCGGGTAATTTAATAAGTAGGTATTGCGGCAAGATGATCTTGAATACGCTCTTTTGCTTCAAAAAAAACGCTCTGAACTCACTTGCTGTAAAGAAGTCAACAAAATCGGGCGCACATGCACCGCCACTACAGGCAAGAGTAATCCCTGGTTACCGGCAAATTCGCCCATCACCTGACAGAACACTCCCTGACTACCCCGTGAAACTTCACAACTGCCCCTAAAATAATTAATAAGGTAAAAACCCTGTAACCAACCTCTCATTTAATGTAATTATAAAACAGCAATATTGATCTTAAACAAGATTGATTTTGTAATAAAATGACATTCAAAGTCCAGTTACTTATAATGGAGAGAATTTATCGCGTATTAATGTAGTTTTTTTTCAACTTTGAATGTCTACTTTCAACTTAAGGAACATTAACAGTAACATTAGTACCTAAGCCCAAACTATCTTTCCGATAGTAAATCTCGTAATTATTCGCAAGTCTACTTAAAAAATAATTATCTTAGTGGAACGGTATGAAAACTTTAGAGTTAATTCAAAAAAATCTGGATACTTTCAGCAAATCAGAAAGAAAAGTTGCTGAAGTTATTATTGCATCTCCGCAAATCGCTATTCATTCCAGTATTGCGACACTTGCTAAAATGGCGGAAGTAAGCGAGCCAACCGTTAATCGCTTTTGCAGACGCCTTGATACTAAAGGTTTTCCTGACTTCAAACTGCATCTCGCTCAGAGCCTCGCAAACGGCACGCCTTATGTAAATCGCAATGTTAACGAAGATGACGGGCCGGAAGCTTATAGTGCTAAAATATTTGAATCTACAATGGCCTGCTTAGATGTTGCAAAAAACTCGTTAAATAGCGCGTTAGTCAACAAGGCGGTTGATGTATTAACCCAGGCAAATAAGATCTCTTTTTTTGGATTGGGCGCATCTTCAGCGGTTGCCCATGATGCGTTAAATAAATTTTCCCGTTTTAATATTCCCGTCTCCTGCTTCGATGATATTATCATGCAGAAAATGAATTGTATTAATAGCAGTGAAGGTGACGTGATTGTTTTAATATCACACACAGGACGCACTAAGGCGCTGGTAGAAGTTGCTCAACTGGCCCGCGAAAATGATGCCTTTGTTATTGCATTAACACCAGCTCACTCACCGCTTGCACAGCAAAGCAACCTGGTTCTTTCCGCTTCAGTACCGGAAGATACTGATATTTATATGCCCATGGCATCGCGTATTGTGCAGATGGTTGTTATTGATGTGTTAGCAACAGGTTTTACATTACGTCGCGGACCTAAATTTATCGAGCATTTAAAACGCATTAAAAGCGGAATCAGAGAGTCCCGGTTTGATAAAATAAATATCGAACCTTAATCTGACCGAAGCCCCCTACCGGGGCTCAAATAAACCCATAACGAAAACACTAACTATTTAAAATAATCCCTGCTATGCTATTTGCTGATAAAATAACCACAATACGTAAATGGACTTAAATATGATACTTATTACTAATGCAATGGATTGTACTAGTGCTCATACCTTTCATTCAAATACTCCTGCAGACATGATTCCGATTACTCTGGAAAGCTTGTCAAATAGAAATAAAATAGTCTTTTCTCGCATTCAGGCGAGTTAAATTTTTTAACCCGGCATGAAAATCAACTTTACTTTAACAGGAATACATTATGTTACGACGCACCAAAATTGTTACAACTTTAGGACCTGCTACCGATCGCGATAATAATCTGGAAAAAATCATCGCAGCTGGCGCTGATATGGTTCGTATGAATTTTTCCCATGGCGAGCCTGCTGACCATATAAAACGTGCCAACGAAGTACGGGAAATTGCCGCTCGCTTAGGACGAGAAGTGGCCATTATGGGGGACCTGCAGGGACCTAAAATTCGTGTATCTACCTTTAAAGACGGTAAAATTCAATTAGCCGTTGGTGACAAGTTTATATTGGACAGTGATATTGAAAAGGGTCAGGGTGATCAGCAGGCGGTCGGTCTTGATTACAAAACACTGCCGCAGGAAGTAGCGCCTGGTGATGTCCTATTACTTGACGATGGCCGTGTGCAGTTAGTCGTTGACAAGGTTATCGGCAACCAGGTACACACCGCAGTATCCATTGGCGGCCCTTTATCTAACAATAAAGGCATTAACAAAAAAGGCGGCGGTTTATCGGCAGCGGCATTAACGCCGAAAGATAAAAAAGATATCATCACCGCTGCTGAAATCGGCTGTGATTATCTGGCGGTTTCTTTCCCGCGTAATGGTGAAGATATCCACTATGCACGCCGTCTGGCAAAAGAAGCGGGTTGCAACGCTAAAATTGTGGCTAAGGTAGAACGCGCTGAAGCGGTGGAAACTCAGGAAGCCTTAGAGGATATTATCCTTGCCTCTGATGTGGTGATGGTGGCGCGCGGTGATTTGGGCGTGGAAATTGGTGACGCACGTCTGGTGGGTGTACAAAAGAACATGATCCGTACAGCGCGCCGTTTAAACCGTGTGGTTATCACGGCAACACAAATGATGGAATCTATGGTAAGCGCACCGATGCCGACGCGTGCGGAAGTGATGGACGTGGCTAACGCGGTATTAGATGGTACTGATGCAGTCATGTTGTCGGGTGAAACGGCAGCAGGTGCTTATCCTGTCGAAACCGTTAAAGCCATGAGTGAAGTGTGTCTGGGTGCGGAAAAACATCCAAGCATTAACATCTCAAAAAACCGTATGGGTACAATGTTTGACGATCCAACTGAAGCACTGGCGATGACGGCGATGTTTGCAGCTAACCATACTGTTGGTATTAAAGCGATTATTGCGCTGACCGCATCCGGTACAACCCCGTTATTAATGTCACGCCTAAGCTCCGGTTTACCAATTTTTGCACTTTCCAGCAATGTCCAGACATTAAATTACTGTGCCTTATACCGCGGTGTCACACCGGTCAATTTTAATTCGACCACCACGAATAATGCCGTATTTACACGTAATGCAATTGATGCATTAAAAGACCGCGGTTATCTAAAAGAAGGCGATCTGGTACTAATCACTCACGGTGAAGATCATTACGCAGGCTCTACTAATACCTGTAAAATTGCGAAAGTTTAAATCTACAAATGGTTTTAAAAAAGCTTCTCAATGAGAAGCTTTTTTCATAACTTAACCACCAAAAAATCAACACGATAAAACATAATGTTTATCAATAACAGAGAATATTCCTGCACAGACGTACATCTTCCATCAAATAGTTTTTAGCAGTCTGCAATCTGTTTTTTAACTCTTTATTTTCTAAGACTTGCGGTTTTTTTCCGGGATACAGAGTAAATGGCGTTAATTCCCACTTTACAGATACGACATAAATACTATTTTCACCGCGCATGATTTTGTACACCCCCAACTCGCCATTTTGCGTATCACGTCGTGCCGAGCAGCTATATTGCCCATAAAATACGTTATTTGGACTGGGGTTATGAATATCAGCACTATCCAGCCGGCTCTCTTTACAAAGACTTTCAATTGTATCCTTAACCGAAACTGCCATATCCTGAACAGAGAATGAAGGTGCGACATTGCTTAATTTTTGCTGGCTCACTAATGCAGGTCGCGCTTTGCCTTGAAGCCGTACTGGTACATATTCAGCTTCAGCGAAACTGCTTAATTTAAAATCGACAGTTTGCCGCCAGCCTCGCTGCCAGTCCGGATACTCCGGCATAGTAAATTTTTCAATAACACCTGGTTCAGCTTGTTGCCCGGCACTTAATACAGAGCTTTGATCATCACAGGGAATGCTTGAAAATGTTACGGAACCGTCAGTAACACATTGGTAAACTTTTGCCATTGCAGGCTTTGTTAGCAATAACAGAAGGATAGAAGGAAGTACAGTTCTCCACATGAGGCAACAAAGTCCTTATTGATAACAATGTTATGAACACTTTAACAGAAATATTTACAACAATAGAACTAATTATAAATTTATTTTATGCAGGTCGGATAATGCCGAGTCAGAAAACTGGGACTTTAGTACTTTTTTACTCTCCATATGAATTTCACCACTTTGGGCGATTGTAAAATGCTCAGGTTGAGCGTTAAACTGACTTTGATAAGCCATTAGCAATTGCAGCGAATGCGCTTTTTGCTCTTCAGTTAATTTGTTTCCGTCTAACCATTTTCCTGTTTCAACGGCTTGCCGAAGCTGTTGATAAAGTGCAGGTGATATACTTTTCGCATAACCAGTTAGAGTCGCCATGATATTTTCCATTATTTTTAGGTGAGTATATTGATTTCAAATAAATTATCAGGGTTATTGTAACCAAACTTTTCCGACAAAAAACGCGTACACCCCACAAAAAAGCCCTAATAACCAATGTGATAGGGCTTAAAGTTGATTTATTCACATGAGAAGTTAGCGTGTCTCTCCGTCAAGTTAAATGACGAACACACTTTAATAAAAGAACGGATCGCGCGCTAACTTTAGTCTCTTCGGTAACATTTTCCTTTGTATCGGTTAACTCACCCGAGGTACAAGCCGTATCAAGTTTAATTTTCCAGGCCAAACCAACATCTAGCACCGGCAATTTACAACCAATTTGATAACTGGATGAGTTTAATATTAAAAACCAATGCTCTCCGGATTGCTCCGCCTCATGCAGTTCAACACCTATCGCCTGTGAATTATTGGCGTGCCAATCTCGCTCCTCCATAGGATCACCTTCAGGATGATACCATTTAACAAGATCGGAGTTTTCACAACGGCCGATACAGTCATCACTTAATGCCAGGCTGCCAAATAAACGCGATTCTTTACGCAGCTGGATTACCTTACTGGTAAAATCAAACAATTTTTTATTTACGGAACTCAAGTCCCAGTTTAACCAACTTAAAATATTATCCTGGCAATACGCATTATTATTACCCGTCTGGCTATTCCCCATTTCATCACCCGCTAAAAAATGCGGGGTGCCCTGAGAAAGGAATAAGGTGGAAATTAAGTTTCGTTTTTGTTGCTGACGTATCTGATTAATTTTAACATTGTCGGTTTTACCTTCAACGCCATAATTGGCAGATAAGTTATGCCCGTGACCATCCCGGCTTTTTTCACCATTGGCTTCATTATGGCGATGATCATAACTAACAAGATCATCCATTGTAAAACCATCGTGGTAACAAATGTAATTGACACTAGTGCAGATAGCACGATAACGCTTTGCAAATACATCCCGGGAGCCTAACAAGCGCGTAGCCACCTCGCCTAACTGTCCGGTGTCTCCGCGCCAGAAAGAACGTAATGTATCGCGATAACGATCGTTACACTCCAACCAGTCACTTGGAAATCCACCTAAACGGTAGCCGCCAGGGCCAATATCCCACGGCTCAGCGATCAATTTAACCCGACTTAAGACAGGATCCTGAAGCAATGCTTTAAAAAAGGCGCTTTGTTGATTAAAACCATTATTTTCACGTGCCAGGGTCACAGCCAGATCGAAACGGAAACCGTCAACCTGCATCTCCGTTACCCAATAACGTAAAGAATCAAGCATTAACTTTAATGCCCAGGGGTTATTAAGGTTTACCGTATTACCACAGCCGGAATGATTGCTGTAATTTAAATAATTAAGGTGATAATTATCAGAGGCTTTTTCAAAGGTATAATAATTGCGATTGTCAAACCCCTTTAAACTGAGAATTAAACCATCGTTGCCCGCCTCGGCGGTATGGTTATAGACCACATCTAAAATAACCTCGATCCCTTCAGCGTGAAGTTCTCGGACCATGGTTTTAAACTCATCTACGGCATCAAACTGAGCATAACGGTTTTCCGGGGCAAAGAAGTTTATCGGGTTATAGCCCCAGTAATTGGTTAATCCCAGTTTTTGCAGTCTTGGTTCACTGACAAAGCTGAACACCGGCATTATCTGTAAGCTGGTAATACCTAACTTCTTATAATGTTTGATACTTTCCGGATGCGACAAACCAAGATATTTACCACGTTTTTGCAGCGGAATCTTTTTATTAAGCTGGCTGAACCCTTTTACATGTACTTCATAAAGGATTCGCTGATGATCTGCAATATCCGGCTTGCTTACATTTTTCCAGTCAAAACGATTATCAATAACAACAGACTTAGCAACCTCTGTGTCATCGCTATCGCTCTGTGCCTGAGCAAAACTATGCTGGACGCGATTTAAAGCCCGTGCATAGGGATCAATCAATAAATTATTATTATTAAATAAAAGGCCATTTTCCGGCTGGTAATCACCATATACCCGGTAACCGTATAGCTGCCCGGCCTTTACTTTATTGACGAAAATACTCCACAAATACCCCTGTTTTACTTCAAGAGGATAAGTGGCAATTTCTTTTTCATGTTTGTTAAATAAACACAATTCAACACGGTAAGCACCCAGGCTATAAACTGAAAAGTGGCACCCCCCTTCTTCTAAAATTGCACCAAGGGGCAGAAACTGCCCGCGAGATGCAGAGAAAGGATGTTTTTTTTCATCTAACTCTAATAATTTACGTTCCAACTAACTGCCCTTTTTACATAAAAAAACCGTTGATAAGGGGGGTAAATTCAATTTGATTGAATATTCCTTGCCCTGCCACGGTTGACGTTCGGCAGCAAATACACCTAAGTTGTCTCCCATAGGGTAATTGCTGCCCCAATAATATTCGCTATCAGAGTTTAAAATAACCTCATAATCACCTAGCTGATCAACTGCAACCCGATAGCCATCTCTTGGTAATGGCGTAAAGTTAGACAGACAGATTATTTTCTGATCCTGCTGCAGGTTTTTTCTGACAAAAGCGATAACACTTTTTTCACCATCGGAATGGTCTAACCATTCAAACCCTTTATGATCATAATCCGCTTCATAGAATGCGCTGTTATTTTTATAAATTCTATTTAAATCGCTGGTCAGTAATTTTTGACCTTTATGCTTGTCAAATTCAAGCAGGTGCCAATCTAATCCAGTGTTATGGTTCCATTCACTAGTTTGAGCAATTTCCGTGCCCATAAAGTTTAATTTTTTACCCGGATGCGCATACATATACCCCATATAAGCACGTAAATTTGCAGCAGCCTGCCATTCATCACCCGGCATTTTACCCAGCATACTGTTTTTACCGTGCACAACTTCATCATGTGAAATAGGTAAAACGAAGTGTTCATTGTAATGGTAAACCATCGCGAATGTCATTTCATGGTGATGATATTTACGATACATAGGATCGGTTTCAATATAGCTTAGGGTATCATGCATCCATCCCATATTCCATTTGAAACCAAAACCTAAACCACCTTCAAAAGTTGGTTTAGAAACACCGGCAAATGCCGTTGATTCTTCTGCAATGGTCATCGCATTGGGATATTGACGGTAAACTTCTTCATTAAACCATTTTAATAAGCTAATCGCTTCATAATTATGGTTACCGCCATCAAGGTTAGGAACCCACTCACCCTCTTCACGGGAGTAATCCCAGTAAAGCATCGACGCAACGGCATCAACGCGTAAACCATCAATATGAAATTTATCTAACCAGATTAGAGCACTTGCAACAAGGAACTGACGGACATTATCACGACCGAAATCGTAAATGTAGGAGTTCCAGTCAGGATGCCAGCCACGACGCGGATCTTCATATTCATATAAAGGTGTACCGTCAAATCGAGCCAAACCGTGCGGGTCTGACGGGAAATGCGCAGGTACCCAATCGACAATTACGCCTATTCCGGCCTGGTGACACTGGTCAACGAAGTATTTAAGATCATCTGCATCACCAAAACGGCTGGTTGCGGCAAACAGACCAACGGGTTGATATCCCCATGAACCATCAAACGGGAATTCTGAAATTGGCATTACTTCAAGATGCGTATAGCCTAATTCAACCAGATAAGGAATCAGTTCAGCGGCCAGTTCGCGATAGGTCAGCATGCGCTCTTTACCGTTTTCTATTTTACGCTTCCATGAGCCTAGATGAACTTCATAAATACTCATAGCGGAATAACGTTTGTCACCCTTTTGCGATGCACGCCATGCATCGTCATTCCATTGATACTGGTCATGGTCAACAACAATTGAGGAATGCGAAGGATATAGCTCAGCCTGAAAACCAACCGGGTCAGCCTTGTGCGGTAAGCGATTACCTAAGCCGTCTTTCAACTCAAACTTATAAGCACAACCGGCTTTTAAATCAGGAACAAAAATAACCCAGTGACCGCACCAGCTGCGCTGCATCGGCTGACGGCGGCCATCCCAATGATTAAATTCAGTAATAAGACTAACACTTGTTGCATTTGGTGCATAAACAATAAAACGTACACCGGAAATAGCCTGATCACCAGCATAAGTTGTTTTAAGCTGCGCGCCTAAGGTTTTGTAAACATTTTGCGGTGCTTCATGCAGGGTAGAAAGTCCATCAAATGCGATATCATGGAATTGGTAAGGGTCTACAAAACGATGGTTACCACTCTCATAAATGGCATTTAGTTCGTAAGTGAATTTCTCAGTCAAAGTCGGTAATTCAATTTCAAATAAGCCGGAAGGATCTGTCTGCTTAAACTCAGCCTGCGGTTTTTTTTCTGATAAAGCATACAACTCTACTTTTAAAGCTCCCGGTAACCAGGCGCGGATAATAAAACCTTTACCCTTAGGATTTTTTAATAAGCCCAACTGTTCAAAAGGATTGGGTAATCTTGCTGCATTAAGCAGTGAAATTAGAGAAGCATGCTCATCGTGTACAGACTCCTGCTTCTTCACTATCTTTACGGCAGCTTTTTTTACTGGCTTAGCTACTTTTTTTTCTGATTTAGTTACTTTTTTATTCATAGGTTAAGGCCCAACTAGTTAGATTAAAGAACAATTATTTTTTAGGATTGCGCGCTAGCGTTAAGTTAGCGAGCAACGTTTTTATATCTTGGTCGGTGAATATCTGATCAATATTTTTAGACAGTTTACGTCGCCAATTTTTATATTCATTAGAAGTCCCGGGTACATTGACAGGTTTATCCATTTCTAAAAAGTCTTCTAATTGCAGACTTAATAACGCCGAACTCCCCTTCGCCAAATGAATTTGCAGGGCAAAATTTAACGTCTTATCCATTTCGACATGTTTAGCATTACGCGGGAAATCCCCCGGCAAACTGCCCAGCCCATGTAAGCTATCTAATATTTGCTGTTTACAAGCAAGGCGATCAGCTAACAGCTTGTGGAAAACATCCAGATCCGGATATAAGCCTAACTTACGGCCTAAATGCAGGTCATCACAATGCCAGTAACCTTTAATGGTTGGCATATCGTGTGTGGATAATGTTGCCATTGCCTGCTTGATATAATGTTGAGGGGCAATATAGCCGCCGTCTGCCGCCTGCTCATAAAAGAAAACCTTGTACGAATAAACACCGGCATCTTGTAATAAAACATCAATACCCTCAGGTATCGTTCCAAGATCTTCACCGATAACCAGACATTGGTTTCGCACACTTTCCAGAGCTAATAAATTTAGCATGTCCTGAACCGGGTAATAGATGTAAGCCCCTTTTACCGCGGTTGCATTATCCGGTACCCACCACAAACGTAATAAACCCAGCACATGGTCAATACGCAAAGCGCCGCAGTGACGCATATTAGACTGTAATAGATCGATAAAAGGCTGATAAGCAGTTTCCTGTAATTGCGCTGGTGAAATTGGCGGCAACCCCCAGCTTTGTCCCTGAGGACCTAATACATCAGGCGGAGCTCCAACACTGATATGTTCACAATATAGAGAATGGTTCGCCCAAATATCAGAGCTGTTTAAAGCCACTCCGACAGCCAGATCCCGGTATATACCGAGTGTCATGCCCATTGATTTCGCCAGTTGATCTGCTTCTTCCAGCTGTAATTCAGCAATCCATTGTGTATAGCACCAGAACAGCACCTCTTGCTGATTGTCCTGAATCCAGTCTTGAGACGCCTCACTTTGGTAGGATTGAAAAGCGTCAGGCCATACCGGCCAGCCCCAGGAGTTAGGATCTTCGGCAAGGAATTTAAACTGCAGGGCGTCATAAGCAGCATGCTGCTGTAATGATTCGCCTTTTTGTTCAACGTATGTATTTAATGCGGCCAGGCGTATTTTACTTTCGGGGCTGTCATCATTAAGGGTGGCAAATAAGGCTCTTAATATTTCAAGTTTGAGCGCCGTCACCTTTTCATAATCCACCCATTCAGTGGCACGCAGAAGCGCTAACTGTTGTTGAAATTCATCACTGCCGATTTTAGCCTGCAGACTTTTATTACGGATTAATTCATCTACCGTATTTAGATCAATATATAAAATATTTAGCCATTTTCTCGAAGAAGGGCTATATGGGCTGGCATTATCAGGATGGGATGGGGATAAAGCATGAATTGGATTTAACCCGATAAAATCACTGCCATTTTCGGCACTGTTTTTGAGCAGTGTTTTCAGATCACCAAAATCACCAATTCCCCAATTGCTATCACTTTTAACACAGTAAAGCTGTACACTTGTTCCCCAGGTTTTTTTACCCTGCAATATCGTATCGGGTGTATAACAACTTTTTGGGGTAATAATGAAAAACATCGTTGCCAACGCCTCATCATT
Source organism: Psychromonas sp. (assembly GCF_041586535.1). Taxonomy (GTDB): domain Bacteria; phylum Pseudomonadota; class Gammaproteobacteria; order Enterobacterales; family Psychromonadaceae; genus Psychromonas. Next base: position 36,296 of record NZ_JBFGZY010000007.1, read on the forward strand.
ACCCTGTTCATACAGTGATAAGCTGTGATAACCAAAAGGCAGATCCAGCGTTAGGGGAATTTGGTATAATTGAAATTCCACATCGGAAATTTCTTTGCTGGCAAGCAGCGGGTAGTTTATTGCCGAGTGTGTCTGGCTGATCTCTTGTTTATCTTCCGTGATGATTTTATAAAGTAAGTCATCTGTTACGAAATCAATCGGTAAACAAACCTCCAATGTATAAGTCTTATTTTTTTGAAAAATTGAAACCGGTGGCAACAAAGATAACCAGTGCAGGCTTTCCTGTTCCAGATAATAATCACTTAATGCTTTATCATCATCAGCATCGAAACCCATTTTCTTGATCAGATTTCTAATATTTTCCTCAGAAACTTTAGCAGGGCTCCCCCATGCATCAACAAAATGCGGATCGATTCCTTTTATTTCCATAAACATATTTAAAGCAGAGTTGGTCATATAGCACCTATTTATTTTTTATCGAGCGATCTAACTTATCTATAAAATGAATGATTTCCGTACCCTAATGTGCTCATTATCCCAAGGCGCTAACTATTCAATGCAGTGGATACTACTTGAATTTATACAACTAAACAGAATTCCTGAAAAATTTGTGATTAACATCAAATAAAAACAGGAAATAAATGGAAATTTTTTTTACGTATTTGATATATCTGTTTATTAATTCTCATGTAACATGCGAAAAGTTACATTGTAAAAATAATATCTTACCCCATTATCACATTTCATTACATAGGAGTTTTTCATGCTTGATCACATTTTATTAACCAAAATCAAAACATTATCTAGTGCAGTTAGTATTCAATCAGATCCGACCGGATATGAATTTTTAGTCATTGATCACAATAATTTTGATGCCGCATTTGCCCTTCATGGTGGTCATCTTGTACATTTCCAGTCAAAAGGACAGCAGCCAATAATCTGGACCAGTAAAACCGCCATTTATAATGAGCAAAAGGCAATTCGCGGTGGCGTGCCTGTCTGCTGGCCATGGTTTGGTGCTGCCGATAAATCTTTAGGGGAAAACGTACCTGCTCACGGATTTGCCCGGATTAGCAAATGGGAGCTTGCTTCGGCAGATGAGTCTGAGCAGGGTGTTGAAATTCAACTGCGCCTTACAGATAGTGAAAAAACCCGCACATTATGGCCATTTAAATTTGAGTTACTGTTAAAAGCCACTTTAACTGACCAGGTAAAAATTGAACTGATCAGTAAAAATACCGGTGACACTGCCTTCTCATACTCAGGCGCGTTGCACACTTATTTAAATATCAGTGCACCGGAGTATTGCACTGTATCGGGCTTAAATAACCAATACAGCGATTCATTAGATAAGGGGCAGGCTAAATCAGGCGATACTACACTGCAGATCAACGGACCTATCGATTCGATCTTTCAAAAAGCCCCCGCTGCTGTGGTATTAACAGATAAACAGTTCGCTCGCCAACTTGTGGTGGAGAATTCAGGTAATGACTCCGAGGTTGTCTGGACACCTTGGATAGACGGTGCAAAAGCTTTTGCCGATATGCCTGACGATGGTTACCAAACAATGTTATGTATTGAATCCACTATTACGAACAAACCGGGGGTGACTGTCCAACCGGGAAACAGCCACAGTTTAACCACTTTGATAAAAGCTGTTGCACAGTAAAAATCTAAAAATGACTGTTTTGTATGATCATTGAATGCTTAAAAGATGATCAGTTTATTACTTAACTGGATATTTATTAGAAGATAACAGGTTAAGATCCAAGGAAATTTAACTTAAATTTTTGTTTGGCTTTCTTTTCTGTAGTTTAGCCATTAAAATGATTGCGTAATTTAATTACAAATGATTTTTATAATCACATTGATAAAAAAGAGGCATAATTTGCCCTTTTTTTTATCAAAATTTCTGATTCAAGACAATTAACTTGACCAACATCAAGTTTTTGGTTGCATTGATACATATAATGACACCAGTTTTTCAAATCAAACTATCCAAAAGGATCTAAAAATGACAATTAAAGTAGGTATTAACGGCTTCGGTCGTATCGGCCGTTTCGTATTCCGTGCAGCTTGTGAACGTGCAGACGTTGAAGTTGTTGCAATCAATGACTTAATCGACGTTGATTACATGGCTTACATGCTTAAATATGACTCAACACACGGACGTTTTAACGGTACTGTTGAAGTTAAAGACGGTAACCTAATCGTTAACGGTACTACTGTTCGTGTTACTGCTGTACGTAACCCTGAAGAACTAAAATGGGATGAAGCTGGTGTTGAAGTAGTTGCTGAAGCAACTGGTCTTTTCCTAACTGACGAAACAGCTCGTAAACACATCACAGCTGGCGCTAAAAAAGTTGTTCTTACTGGTCCTTCTGGCGATGTACCAATGTTCGTAAACGGCGTAAACTTCTCTGAATACGCTGGTCAAGATATCGTTTCTAACGCTTCTTGTACTACTAACTGTCTAGCACCTATCGCTAAAGTACTTAACGACAAGTGGGGCATTGAGTCTGGTCTTATGACTACAGTTCATGCAACAACTGCAACTCAAAAAACTGTTGACGGTCCTTCTATGAAAGACTGGCGCGGTGGTCGTGGTGCTTCTCAAAACATCATCCCATCTTCAACTGGTGCTGCTAAAGCAGTAGGTAAAGTAATCCCTGCTCTTGACGGTCTTCTAACTGGTATGGCTTTCCGTGTACCAACTGCTAACGTTTCTGTTGTTGACTTAACTGTTAACCTTAAAACACCAGCTACATACGCTGAAATCTGTGCTGAAATGAAGCGTGCTTCTGAAAATGAATTCGCTGGCGTTCTAGGTTACACTGAAGATGCAGTAGTTTCTCAAGACTTCATCGGTGAAGTTCAAACTTCTGTATTCGATGCTAAAGCTGGTCTATCTCTAACTGACAAATTCGCTAAAGTAGTATCTTGGTACGATAACGAAATCGGTTATTCAAACAAAGTTCTTGACCTAATCGCTCTTATCTCTAAATAAGATTAGTTAGTCAATATTTATTGTAAGCCTGTACTTCGGTACGGGCTTTTTTGTGCCTGTAATTAGTGCAAAGCAAACTCCTGCAGCTAAATTCTGTATCCCGGCACGATAACGAAATCGGGTGCTATACCCCCAGGAAACAAAGTGCTTGACCTAATCGCTGTTATCTCTAAATAAAAAATATTTATCACTCACGATAGTATTCATACTTTGTGGTGCATGGAACGGATCCTGCGAAATAGATCAGATAATAAAGTAAAGCTGATTGGTGACAAACGTTGTATATACCCATGATATTTCAAGATGCAAAGTCAGCAAGGCAAATTGTGCCGAGATGCTAGGCATAAAATTGAAGTATAGTTAATCTACATAGAGATTTTATAACAACGCAGATTGGTACAAGTTGCCTTGCCCTACGGGGCGCTAGCTCAAAAACCAGCTCTGCGTTTCAACAATCGAAAAGGGAATAACCATTACCTCATGCTGCGCCTTGATCTGGTCTCCGAGCTCGTGCCTGACAAAGCATTTTGAAGTAACATGGGTATATATCTGTTGCTTTAAGCAACAAAAAGCCCAGCTGTTAATAGTTGTTTGCTAATTTAACTACTCGCCTACCGCTTGTTTTTTCGCTTTTTTATTCTAACCTGTTGTTTATTTTCTAATTGATTCGCTTTTTTTATTATATATTGCCACACTATACTATTTTAAAATTGTCTCTAATTGGTATTTATAAATGAATCAACCCCCGCAAACGCTTTACTGGCATGATTATGAAACCTTCGGACTCAATCCCGGAGCGGATCGCCCTTCTCAATTTGCAGGTATACGTACCGATCTTGATTTAAATATTATTTCTGACCCCGATGAATGGTTCTGCCGACCTCCTAATGATTATCTGCCGAATCCGGAAGCCTGTTTAATTACAGGAATAACGCCTCAACGCGCTTTACAGAACGGGCTATCCGAAAATGAGTTTATTAACCTTATTAACCAGCAATTCAGTCAGACAAATACCTGTGTAGTAGGTTATAACAATATCCGCTTTGATGACGAGGTAACGCGCTTTACGTTATATCGGAACTTCCGCGACCCTTACCAGCGGGAATGGAAAAATGGTTGCTCACGCTGGGATATTATCGATATGGTCAGAGCGTGTTATGCACTGCGCCCTGAGGGGATAAATTGGCCTGTGGATGAGGATGATACGCCCTCTTTCCGTTTGGAGCTGTTAACAAAAGAAAACGATTTAGCACATACACAGGCGCATGATGCCATGAGTGATGTCTATGCAACCATTGCTATCGCGAAATTAATTAAAGAGACACACCCTAAACTCTATGGCTATTTCTTTGAGCTACGTAAAAAACACAATGTTCTGGCACAGCTAAAACTTGGCAGCCGCACTCCTGTTGTGCATGTTTCAGGGATGTTTCCGGCCATCCAGGGCTGCGCATCCTACGTTATGCCGATGGCAGAGCACCCGACTAATAAAAATGCCGTAATTGTTGTTGATTTAAATAAAGACTTAACTAATTTAGAGAGCCTTTCTGTTGAGCAAATCCGAACATACCTCTATTCACCCGGTTGTGACTTGCCTGACGGTATTGAGCGTCCTGCTATCAAGCTGGTACATATCAATAAATGCCCTATTATTGCACCTGCAAAAACATTATCAGAACAACGCGCAGATCAATTGGGTATTAGTCGTCAGCAATGCCGGCGTTCTCTGGATTTTCTCAATAGTCATCCGGAACTGGCAGAAAAACTGCGGCAGGTTTTTGCTCAGGATCACACTCCCGATAACAACAAATCTGCAGAAGAGATGTTATATAGCGGCGGTTTTTTCTCTACTGAAGACAAGGTTCTGATAGATCAAGTCTGTAATAGTACCTGGGAGCAGTTAAGTGAAAAAGAATTTAATTTTGAAGACGACAGGTTGGCAATTTTGCTTTGGCATTACAGAGCAAGAAATGCACCTGAGTCCTTAAATTCACAAGAGCGAGAGAAATGGACAAGGTACCGCCAGGCTTATTTATTGGAAAACAGTCAAACTTACGTTGAAAAACTTGATGCACTGGCGCTGGAAAATCAGAGCAATCCTACAAAAATGGCATTGTTAAAGCAACTATATGATTACTTGAATTATTTACACTATGAATAACCTCAGGTTAATTATATAATTAGTCATTTTTTACCGTAAAACTTCGCCCTTTAAGGCAGAGATATAATGCAAGGTTTGTTTCTGCATACTATGCTTAGAAAATACCGCAGGGTATGCAGAATGTTAAGTCTTTGGAGTGCGTATCAGACTTATGCCATGAGTTGCGAGAAGCCCGTAAGGCACCCAATGTAGACCTAAACGCGAAAACCAGGCTGACTCCCCGGGCAACGTACGATGAAGCGGAAACCTGAAACCACCGTAAGGATGTCAAAACTAAATAAGGATTTAGGATTGTGATAAGATCTATTTTTATTTTAGCTTCTTTTATTTCCAGTTGTTGTGTCGCTGAACAACTTCCTTCCAACGCATCCCTAGCCCCCTACAAAAAAAATGTTGCTCAAAAGAACGTTAGCGGCAACCAATTTGCTGTTAATATTAGCTCTGCTTACACTATTCCCGAGATAACTTATTTGTACCTGGATACTGTTTTCAGCGATTTTTATCAAAACCTATCCTTCAATACATCCATAACAAGCAGTACTTTTGAAAAAAGTGTGCACTACGAACTTGTTGCAATCCCCCTTATTCCAACGAATAAAGAAGGTTTACAACTGGAACTCTTCGGTCACTTTTCAAATCCCTACTCATACTATTTAAGTAATTTTTCAGCGGATCACCTACTCTATAACTATCGCGCCAATTCTGAAGAATTTGACATATATAACAGTGAGTTATCCTTAGGGACAGGGTTCAGCTTCAATACCAGTCCATACAGTAAATTCAAGATAGTTATTTCCAATAATGCAATTCCTGGATACGGTACAAGTTTTGCCTTATTTGGTTTTGAAACACAGTTCTAATGTTTGCTAACCGCTACACTATTCCTTTTATCCATTTAGATGAAAAACACCGTCATTCATGGCGGTGATGAAAATCATTGATGCGAAGGATTAACGTTACTTAGGTCTATTTTGTTGCTCGATATAAGTCGTCAGGGCATCTAGTGCAGCACCGCCACATGATCCG
>NZ_JBFGZY010000008.1:0-41986 GCF_041586535.1 Psychromonas sp.
CGGATCATGTGGCGGTGCTGCGCTAGATGCCCTGACGACTTATATCGAGCAACAAAATAGACCTAAGTAACGTTAATGCTTCGCAACAATGATTTTCATCACCGCCATGAATGACGGTGTTTTTCATCTAAATGGATAAATAAACTGCACAGAGTAAGGTAAAAGGTCTAAAATTTAATGGCGTTACTTGATGCGCTTCATGACCCAGGGGTAAAGAACGGGTGAGCTCTTTTGTGTCTCGGCAAACGCCACCATAAGTGGTGAGTAACGCAGATTTCAATTTGTCATTACTCTTAGAAAACTTAAATGTATGGTGATCATCGAGTGTTACTTTAATGGCGTTGGGAAGTTCTAGTTTTCGATAAGCAGCACTGGCATTAACCAATTCCCAGGGGGTATGTTTAGTCTGCCAATTAACTAAGTATTGCTTGGCCATATGTAAACTTTTTTCTGAAAATAATCTCGTTAGCAAACCAACCTCATCTAACCATTGCAGGTCTTTATTCTCAATTTCTTTATGGCGTAGTTGGTTAAGTAGCTTTGCGACTCTGGAGTTTTTGATCACATCAGCGATATCAAAATCTGAAAATCAATATGATTTTTCTAATGTGCAATTTTTGGTTATCTTAATTTCTCTTTCTGTTGCTGCAACTTTTCTTGCTGCTGTTTTTTTTAAATGACTTATTGCTGGCGATTAAATCCATCTATTTTGATCTGGCATTGGGACATGACAAGATCAGCAACCGCTTTGTTTGTATCGTTCGCTATTTCTGAGTTTGTATTTTTAATTCGTTTCTTTACTGCGACTTTTAATGCAAGGCCATCGGTAATAATGCTTTTCAACTTTTAGTTTATAGTCGAGCAGCAAGAAACTGACTGAAATAATATCTGTTCTTCATGGCCTAATGCTAAAGACAATATTTCCATATCAACACGTGACATATTAATATCTTTACCTGTGACCATATTGGTCAGTAAATAAATGTATTTATAATGAAAAGGATAATTAGCTTTTGGAAATAAATACTTTTGGAAATAAATAATTGGTATTCATTGTTGTCATCCTTGTTAATCGCATTGCTATTCCCAAGTAGAGCATGGGAGTGAGAAAATATCTTTTCTAACATCAGCACACCAGCTTATTGCGTTTGTTAAGGCAGTTGTTCCGTCATTATAAATCCGAATATCTATTCACTTGTTTATTCGTTACTCTGCTGAAAGCACCCTTTTATCATTTAGTTTAATGGCATTATTTTTCAATAACGCCATTTAATGAGTCACAAAACTTAACAGCAAACCTTCTGCCGTTAAGGTAACTATATTAACGTTTACAATCTGATAGTTAAACGTACTGTTAACCTTCCTCTTTGAAAATAGTAAATTCATCTATCACCTGTCCGGCAATGTTCTTGAAGTAACAATCTGCGCGATCGGGATCTCCTTTAGATCTAAAAGTGCAGAACAAGGCACCATAAGTCGCACCTTGGGTACTAGTATAGATGGATGCCCAATGCTCATTATTAGTAGTTCTTTCCTGATCTCTAATACTCTTTCCACCTAAACCGGATACAAACATAAAAGTCTCGCCGTTTTCACCGCCTTTTATCTTCATATTTTTTGAATTAGTAGAGACCACGGTTTGAGTTTCAAAATTACTTAACACATGGGTTCGGGAATAACTATGTTCATGCCCGACAGCCACAATGGCTCCCGCTTTCCTGCATGTGCTAAAAGGCGCCCAACCAGTTTCATCGTGTTTACCACCCACTTGCAATGTACTCATTGTCTTATGCCAGGAACAAATTTTCCAAGTCGCACTACTCGCCGCCAACTTTTCCTGAAGATATGCAACGTGAGTTGGATCATCTTGACCATCTCTGCCATCAGGATATGTACCTATGCCAGAAAGCACAAAGAAAATCCCTTTGTAGGTACAAGCTGAGGCTACGCCCAAATCGCCCTCGCACTTAGCACCTGCAGTATTCTTAAGTAAAGTCTGAAACCCTTCCTGGTAACCACCTGTCATTAGCCACTCATCGGTAGCAGCAAACGACTCATGATCATGATTCCCGATGGAACCAAAGTATGGCATTTTTTCACCTAACGCTTGGGCTATTTGGTCAAAAAACAGATCCACAGCAACACCTATGCGATAGTCATTATAACCAAAATCACCCTGATGAAGTACCATGTCTGTGCCCTCTGCAGCGATAAGTTGTAAAACTTTCTTGGCTCCGTCACCGACTCCCGAATCTCCGATAAAGGCGATTTTGACGGAAACGGGCTCAACTGTAATTGAGGTGCTATACGTGTTGGTAGAGCCTTCACTATCGGTAGCGACAAGTTGGAAGCCTAATAAGTCTCCCTCAAAAATAACCGGCATGACAAAAGAGGCGTTGGCAGAATCCGCGTTTAAAATTTCCACGCTGGTCCCCTTCGTTTGTGTCCACTGATAATCTGTGATTGAGCCATCCACATCGATATCTCCACTTGCAAGGTAGACAATTGCTGAACTATCTACTTCTTCTCCAGCATCTGGTAGCTGATGTAGCACATCACTATTACTTGCAACTGTTACTTGATTACCTTCATCATTACAGGCAACAAGCTGCACAAAAAAAAGAACTCCCAGCAATTGTATAATTAATTTTCCCATTATTAATAACCTCTTTAAATATCATCAAGTTACTGACAGTAATTTATCATCAGATCTGATTATGACATTGAATATAGCATGCACATTACAGGTTCTTTCTAGCCTCACTCAGTGCCATTACACTGAAAACTTTATTGGTCAATACCAAGTAGAGCAGTTTCTTGGATTTGTATTCAGTTCAATAAAATTACCCGGGTCGGTGTGAATTGAAGAACGCTTTCTATTCAAGTGTAGTATAGGCACATTCATCGCTTTTCTTTTTTTAGGCTTGGCATTTCAAGTACCCGTTGTTATTGAATTCATTTTGTTAGCAGACAAGAAAAATCCAAGGCACTGACGGTAAGGAGTACAAGTTTACCAATAAAGCGCAGCAGTATTTCTATCCGACAAGTGAAGACGATTTGGCATCATGTTATCCGCTTAGAGAAAGTCCTTAAAAAGGATATTGAGTTGCCTAAAGTAACTGCAGGTAACGGGATATGTCCGGCGGAAGATTCTGGCGGCATTTGGAACTGGGATCATATATTAAAGATGCACAACAAGAAAAGCCTGACAGATGAAGAGCTAGAGCATTTGGAATGGCTCGGATTATCACCTGATGAGCCGCTGGTACCTTTAAATAAAGAGGAAATCAATCAGCAGCTACATGTGACGAATATTTATAATCATAAATGCTCATCAAGTGCAGGATTCTTTACATTAAAGCGATGCTGCACTGTTGTATTTTTCAAGCTCTTTCACTATAAATTTGCTGATGAAAAATAAAAAAAATATATTTAACAAGTAAATTTCATTAACCGCCCTGCTGAATGATTGAAAACTTAACAGACCATTATATGTTCACTTACCGCGTTAAAAAATAACTAATAACTTATTCTTGGAGTCAAAAATTTCAGGCTAATTAGTGATTTTCTAATTAGCCTGGTCGTCTATAAAAAAACTATTTCAAATTGATAATTTTGCCTTTATTGGCTTTTTTTTCTTGTTTTTCAATACGTTTTTCTTTAAGCGTTTTTTCAGGTTTTTTCTTTTCTGATTTTTTTGAATCTTGACTTTTAGCCATGATTTTATCCTTTATGACCGTTATAGCACATTACTGATTCTTTGTTTATTACACTAAAGTGTAGTGGTTAGACGGGGTTAAGAACCCTCAACTAACGCTTTCAGCATACTCCAAATAAATAGGAAAGATATATTCAAAACACATAATTTTAATAAATATTTCACTTTTGCTCGCTGGCAGGCAAAACTTTATTTTTCATGTTCCGTATGGCAAATAAACTGGTGAAAAAGGCGAAAATTATATACTAACGAGTTGGATTTCTAGCTATTGTTGTCCCAATTTTTAATAAAGTAGTGTTCCTGCACATTCATCAGGATCGCCAAATCGTGACATTGGTGTGCCGGCAATAATTCTTTCAGAACGTGCTGTTAATGATCAGTCCTATTTTTCCATGATATGTTTATTTAGATTTGTAACAAAGAATCCAGGCGCAATTGCATTTACACGACTATCCACTAACGAAAAATAATTAGAGAGCCAGGCCGTAAAGTTACTCAGCCAGCTTTTGCTGCACAATAAATGGGAACCGTTGTTGTAGGGCTATTCCCCAAAATGATTAACTGGAAGATCGCACTATTTATCTTTGCTATTTGTCATATTGTTTATTGCAACTGCCAATATTACACCGAGCAACACTACGCCTAGTGTGGATAATGAACGCCAAACTAATCCGGTATCTCCTATATAACCCCATATACCCAAAATAGACACTGTAGTGCCGAGCAAAATACAAATTATACCAATTATTAAAGCCACTTTATTTAAATTCATAACTTCCTGCTTTTTTGTGAAACACATATTTGTATATTAGATTGTAAATTTTCCAATATGTACATTTATACTTTTATTAAAAATAGTCTGAAGCGGCAGACCAGTCCATGGGTACTTCTGAAAGCTTTTGTATCCACACCTAAGCGGTGACATGGCCGGTTATGGCAGCCTTTCCATTGTCTTTGTAGTTGGGAACATTACCTGCGTATTGGGCATCCTGCCCATAAAGAGCTTTTTATTCACTTGGGCACTTTATAGATTCACCATTGTTGTAACAGAGGCCCTGTGCAGTATCGACAATTGGGGACGTTATGGTGAATACTTTTGCCATGGCAATGCCGGAAAGACTCAGTAATGCGGCACTGCCTATTAGATATTTCTAATATTTTAGCACCTTTCTTCAACCCTGTTATTGTCTGTGAGTGCACTAAGTGTAAATATAAAATGTGCAAAAATTGAGGAAAATTACGGAAAAAGATGAAGTGGCGTCGGTTAAAGGGAATATCTAACAACCAGACGCAATTTAATTTTAAACTAATTAAATTGCGTTCAGGGTGGCTTTCCTTAGAAAGTTTTCTTATCGTTGTTAACGATTAGGCCGGAAACCTAAGTGGAGCAAGGTCTTATTGATCTCCGTGTTTGCAAATTTCGGCAAATTTTCTCAGAATAGTTGCCGCTTGAGGTGTCTCCCTGACAGTGCCGTAGATTTCCGTGAGATTCCTCCCGGCAGATTCAAGCTTCCCGGCTTGTTCTTCGATATAAGAGTTCATGATGTGCGTGTCATACTCCGGATGAAACTGTACACCCCAAGCGCACTCACCTATGCGTATCGCATGACATTTTTCGAACGCGTTAGCGGCCAGGCGTATAGCGTTACTCGGTAAAGAAAGCACTGTCTGAGAATGTGTCGTGTGGACGGGAAATTGGGAAGGAAGACCTTGAAACAACTGATCCGTTGAACTTTCCGGGAGCAATTCAATGTCGACAGTACCTATCTCCTGCCCCTGTGGGTGGTAGCCTACGGTTCCACCTGCTGCCCTTGTCAGTAATTGATGGCCGTAGCAGATCCCGAGGAATGGCACCCCCGAATCCACTAATTTGGCTATCCATTTAATAAGACGTTCGCTCCAGTCATGGCCATCGGTTACCATTGAATGGGATCCCGTTACTACGACTCCGTCGAACTCCTTTGCGCAAGGCAGACAATGATCGTGAATCGCATCGAACACCAGCACCTGTTCCGGCGGAACCCCCAGCCCCTGACGAGTCCAGTCCTCAAAATCACCATACTTGCGGGATATATTCGGGAAGGTCGCTCCCGCCTTGATAATAATAAAACGGCTCATACTCTCTCCTCTTTTTGACAGCTATCAGTTTAACAGCCGCATATGATTTGCTTACCCGCTTTGCCATTTTGGCCATGGGTCTCATAACCATCCCGAAGCCACCAATCTAAGCCCCCGAGTAATTCTTTAACCGTAAAACCAAGCTTGGTTAATTTGAGAGCCGCTTTGGTCGATGCATTACAGCCAATGCCATCACAATAGCTTACATAAGTTTTAGGTTTATCAAGGTGTGCCGTGCTATCAACATTCATAGAACGATGAGGAATATTAATCGCGCCAGAAATATGCTCAAGTTCGTATGCCTCCGGGGAGCGCGCATCAATAACATCATCGCCATTTGCAATAGCCTCACTTAGGTCCCAGGAGTCTGTTTCATATTCTAATTTAGCTTTATAAAAAGTAATTTGATCCATCAGATTATCCTTATTCTTATATAACCTCATGCACAAGACCTCTCTGCGGGTTTCCGTCCGGTAAAGAATCGCGCTAATTCAATTGTATAATTTACTGGCCCATAATTTTCAAAGCAATATATGGTACAAATATAAAAACCAAAGTGACAATTTTATAATGACTTAAAAAATCAAAATATTTTGTGTTGAGCTCTCTCTCATCCATTTTCAACATCCTGCAATGAATAGAAGATATTGATCCTCTCATGCATACAATGACTATGGTTGCCAGGAGAAGATAAGCAATATTGATAATCGAAGCCCAGCCGAAAAACTCGGTTAATTGTGAAAGTGTGATCATAACTTACTACTTGCAATTGACTACAGATTTGTTGACACACGACGTCGGTGTGCATAGGTAATTACAGCTTAACTCATTAATTTAGACACCATCTTGTAACTCTCCAGCACAACTTTTTTAAACCAAAATCATAGCACTCTGCCACTAACCAAGGGGGCCTCGGCTTCAGCCGAGCAAAATAAATTCAGAAAACTAAGAGTAAAAAAACGCGGCTAAAGAGTTTCTCCGCTCATAAGCCCAGGCTGTCGCCTGATTCGTCCACTGCCCCTGATTACGATTAAAACGTAGCTTAATGTATTCAATATGTTGCATTTTATTACTGTTGGGGGTCCCCTGACTGAAGTCCACGTCCGACAACATGAGAGTGTGAACTTTTAGCCAAAAAATAAATTGTAAACCTATTCTGAAGCATCTGTGCAAGGCAAATATTTATTAAAAAATTATTGATCTTTTTAAAGCTTTTAAACGTAAGTTACTCGAGTAAATGTAATAAAGGAATAGTTAAATGGCTGATACACAAATTGTTCAAAGGCAAAAAATTAACCGTATTAGTCCAAAGGCATTGCTGCATAGCAAATGGACAAAAACAACAGTGGTGAATAAAGAACGGCACTTTGTTGTAACTGAAATTGAATTTAATGAAGATAAAAAAATTATTCGCGCTGTTATTCAAGCTGTTATCAACCATGCAGAATATGAAATTGATTGGAGAGAGCTCAAAGATGGCAATTTGTGGTTAATTGGCTGGCAATGACCTTGCATCTGTTAACCGTTTTACAATATGTAGTTTCTTAACATGAACTAAACTTATGGTAGGTGTTATGAGGGAGGCATTCATTATGGGTGACTTTACTGAAAAAATTAAAATGAGAGGAAAGGCAGAAGAAGATCTCTATTTTGATAAATTAAACCGTAAACTGATTGAAGCGATGCATGAAAAAATGAAGCAGAAGCTTGCACAAGAGAATGATAACAAAAACAATACAAGCAAGGATGAAGATCTATCTGCTGAAGATAAATCCAAATAGTTTCTTTTCCAAGTGGTAGAAATTGATAACTCAACTCATTGCCAGTTTGCCAGCAAAGAGTCCACCCTTTTTGTTGGTGTCCTGCATAGCTTTTCAACCAGTGCAAAAGGTATGGTTTTTAATTCGTAATCCAGGCGAATTATCTCCAGCATTTTTAGCCAAATCTTTGCTGTCATTTCCGCGTCGAACAAGGCCCGGTGAAATCCCCCCTGAGTTTGAATATTCAGATAATCCACCAGAGTGCTTAGCTTATGGTTAGGTGCAGCCGTTAACACCCTTCTTGCCAACAACATTGAGCAGCATATTTTACCCGGATAAGTTCTATCAATAAGATTTAACTCCGCATCTAAAAAGTTTTTATCAAAAGAGGCATTGTGGTCAACCAGGTTAAAATAACCAATAAAATCACAAAAGTCGCTCATCATTCGCTGCAGGGAGCCGCTTCTGCCAGCATCTGATTGCTTATGCCGGTAAAATTTTCAATAAAGGAGTTCACCCTTATCCCGGGATACATAAGCGCCTGGAAGCGATCCGTTAACAGACCGTTTTCAATACGCACTGCCCCTATTTCAATAGCCCTGTCGCCCATTCTTGGAGAAAGTCCCGTGGTTTCAAAATCAAAAACCACAATATTATTCGCATCAGACAGTTACAGAACCATTTTATTAATAGATTGCAACATTCGAGAGCTTTAGCACTTACGGCGTTTGTGAAAAATAGATATCACCATAATAAGTGGTTGCCTGCTGCCCGGCATTATCACTGTCTGTCATTACTGCAACAGCATCAATATAACGCTCCTCTTTGCCGATTAGTCTTTTTAAATCCTGCCGGACATTACGGCTGTAATGTAACCATTTTCCTAAATTTTTTTCGCCTGATTCAATGGCAAACATGGTCGCATTAGCCGTAAATGGATTTGCCCAGACCTGACCTTCTCGAAATGAGGATGACCAGACATAGTTTAACGCTTCTGTTTTCCAGAAGAAAACACCGCCATCAACGACAATATAGATTCGGGCAACAAAATCATCGCCCTGCTTTTTGCCTTCGTTTAAATCTTTATAAAGTTTATCTGTTTTCCAGGACCAATGCAGATAAGGTGTTTTGCTAAGATCAATCTTTTTTTCCACAAACAGGCCGGAAGCTGAATTATTGCTTTCCGCCTTAAGTACCGACTTGGTAGTGTCTTCGCTGTCTTTAACAATACTGTATCGTGTTTGTCCGGAAAACTCTTTCTCTTCCCAGTTATCTAAGTTCCCTTGAGAAAAATTTCCCAAATAGAGGTTTTTATCGGCACTATGAGCCCCAACAGAAAACAGAAGAAATAGTGCGGACAAAGGCGGTAAATATCTGGTTATTTTCATGATTTCTCCGGTTAAATTTTTTAACAATCCATCTATTAGACCTGCATAGTGTATGTTTTATTTCCAGCAATGAAAGTTTCGTGTTGTTTATTTACATTGGAGGTTGGGTCTGTTTGTAATTTTGCAAAATTGAAAAAAATCCGCTTGATTAAATACAGTTCAATGGGTTATTTATAGCTGTATCTAATCGCTTCTTTTTTTCCATTTTTGTTTAAAGCCTGTAATCTGCTATTTTCAGCCAGAAAGATAGGCAATGAATTATGTTTTTTTCGGACTATCGCTTTGTCCAGATCATCTTTATTACGCAAGGTTGCTTTGGCTTTCGGGAAAAAAACATTGCTGTGTTTATTATGTTTTTCCAGGCCAAAATAGATCGAGTCTACGGGCTCCAGTATATGCACTAAATGACGGTACAATTCATTGGTTACAAAATGGGTAAAACCGCAGATATGATGGACAAAATAAAAGCGTTTATCCGCCTGCTTTCTGGTATCGACGTCTTTGATTGACGTAATAATTTTTTTGCATTTGTCTTTGGCGGCATTAATACGGGTAATATGCAGATCCAGCACCTCAACCGGTAAAGAGGTTTGGATAAATCCCGCTAACTTTTTAGTGTCCTGTGATGAGTCTTTCTGCAGCTCAAAACTTTTAATAAAATGCAGGGTTTCATGGACAGCACTCTCTGCAAAAAAACTCAGCACATCAAATTCTATCTGATCATCAGCCCGGTCAATAAGAGAAAAAACCACAGATTGGCGTTGTTTTTCTTTGTCCTGTAACAACAGCACTGCAGAGAAATCGGCTAGCCCCTGGCGAACATCTGCGACGGCTGTGAGTAAATCTTCTTTTAACTGCTCGCTATTTTTAATGTAATAATATTGCTGGTCCATAGTCCGCCCTTTTTGTGGTGAATATTTTCTCTTATATTGTAGGTTGGGTCTGTTTGCCTGTCTATAATTTTTCCCTTGAAAATAACCAGTTAGCAGAAAAATAAGTTTCTCAAAAAGTAACAACAGTGATAACCGGATAAAGCCAGATAAGCCGTTTTTGTTTGAAAAACAGCAGGCAGGCGAGATTCTATTTTAATAGAAATTAAGATACCCTATTCGTATATTTAATCTGAAAAAGGCTTTAATGTGAAACAGTTACAAAAAATGTTCAGCCGTTTTTTTTACCGCTCTCCCCTTTTCTGGGCCGTTATCCTACTTGGCAGTTATACATTCGGTGGTTTTATCATCTTGCCCAAGGTGGTGAAAAGCAAAATAATTGAACAGGTAGAGGTTAATTTAGGCTGGCAGACAACCATAGACAATGTCACATTTAACCCTTATACCTTCATTTTAGATATTGATAACCTGGCGATTCAGGATCAGCAGAACAAGACTGTTATCGCATTTGCACAATACCATGCTGATTTTGAAGTGCGCTCCCTGTTTGAAGGTGCTTTCACCTTTGCCGAAATGAAACTGTCAGGGCCTGCTGTCAATTTGCTTATCGACAAAAACGGTGTCACTAACCTGCAGTTGGCAGTACAGCAACAGGCGGCCAAGTCGGAAAAAATCGACGATGAGCAGACAAAAGCAGACGCAGCTTTAGTGAAACTACTGTTTGATAATATCGCCATTGCTGATGGTGCAGTTAACATTGTGGATCATAGTCCGCAAAATACTGTTAAGCACCATATTGCCCCGCTAAACTTCAGTCTGAAAAATTTTTCTACTTACGCCGCAGATGATGATGCAGAATATCAACTGAGCCTCTCTCTGGGCAAAGCACAGACACTGAAATTGACCGGTGTTGTCGGTATGGCGCCAATAGATTCTTCCGGAGAGATAGATATTGCCGGGATAAAGGCACACCAATTTTGGGATTATGTTGTCCAGCAATCACCTTATAATCTGCTGCATGGCTTGGCAAACGTAAAAGCCAACTATCGTTTCAGCATGGAAAATGATATTCCCGAATTTGCATTGTTCGATAGCAGCATTGACCTGCAGCAATTAAAGGTTGCTTTAAAAGAAGAGCCGCACAGTTTTATGGATATTGAATCAGTAGCACTGGATTCACTCGTGTTTAATTTGGCACAACAGCTTGTGCAGATAAAAGCGGTCAATATTAACGATATAAATTTACAGATTGAACGGGACAAACAAGGGCAGCTTACTTTTCTGGCCCCTTTTGCGTCTCAATCCGAGCCGGCAAGTAATGAACAAAACACAACAACTGCTGAGGAAAATCATTTCAAATGGTCAATAAACAATATAACGGTCAGTAATAGTCGGGTAAATATCGTTGATAAAGTACCGGCGACGGAAGCGCAGATTGCCATCAATAAGATCAACTTTGACCTGTTACAATTAGATCAAACACTGACTAATCCACTGCCTTTTAATCTTTCTTATCAGATTAACGATTCAGAAGTTAATAAGGTTAAAGGGCAAGTAACCCCAACGCCCCTTAACTTAACTGCGGCAATCAACTTAAATGCAATAGATTTAACCTCCCTGCAGCCTTATCTGAATGATATTGCGAGAATAAATATCGAACAGGGTAAACTTTCACTGGCCGGTGATCTGCATTTATTAGTGGATGCGCAGGGAAAAACTCAGGGTAATTTTGCCGGGGCGGTTAATGTTCTTAACTTTAATACTAAAGATAAGATAGCCAGAAAACGCTTAGTCGGCTGGCAGAAGTTAGCAGTAGAACCGTTCACGGTGAATTTCACCCCGTTATCGATCAACATTGACAAAATCAGTTTATCTGAGCCTTACAGCCGTCTGGTCGTAACAGAAGATCGCAGCCTCAATTTTGCACAGTTACTGCAGACACCTGCTGCTCAACAGAACTCTAGTCTGGCGCAGGAAAAAGCTGAATCAAAAGCAGTGGCAAAAAAACCGGCAGCAACTGAGAAAGAAAGCGAACAACCATTGGACCTGACCATCAGTGAAATTGAGTTTGTAAATGGCAATGCATTTTTTGCCGATCTCTCTCTGCAACCTGAGTTTGCCACTGCTATTGAGAATATCAACGGTAACATCAGCGGCTTATCAATGAACAACCTTGAGCGTGCAGATATCGACATTACCGGCAACGTCGATGAGTATGGCAAAATGTTTGTCGATGGTAAAATTAATCCCTTAAGCGGAGATCTGTACACCGATATTAATGTCAAATTTGAAAAGATTGAACTGCCGACACTAACCCCCTATTCCGGCCGTTATGCCGGTTATGTGATTAACAAGGGTAAACTAAATCTGGAGCTTAATTATCAAATTGCGCAGCGCCAGCTTAACGGCAGCAACCGCATGATTCTCGAGCACTTCGAACTGGGAAATAAAGTGAATAGCCCGGAGGCGGTAAACCTGCCGCTTAAGTTAGCGGTTGCGCTGTTTAAAGATCGTAATGGCATTATAGATATTAGTCTGCCCACCAAAGGGGATATGGATTCTCCGGATTTTGCCGTTGGCGGACTGCTGCTCAAGGCTTTCATGAATGTAATGACCAAAGCGGTGACATCACCATTTTCAATGCTGGCCAATTTAGCCGGCGGCGATGATTCGCAACTTAATCAAGCCGCTTTCGATTTTGGCCAGAGCAGTTTAACGACGCAACAGTTAACGAATCTAGACAGCCTCGCCGAAGTGCTGATCAAGCGTCCGCAATTAATTTTAGAAATTCATGCCAGTGTTGATAAAGAAAAGGATGGTTTAGCCTTAAAAGAGCAGAAATTAACTGAAAAATTAAACGCCCAAGCAGGTGATAATGCGCAGCAGGAAAAGCGGATCAGCACCATGGAAACGATGCTGAACAACCTGTCCGGTCAGGGAACCGTTGACGCGCTGAAAGCTCAGCTAACCGCCTCACAAACTGAAGTCAGGCCGGAAGCAGCAGGCGCTGAATATGAGGCAGCACTTTATAAAACGCTGCTGGACAATCAACCTTTAGCAACGCTGGAATTAACGCGATTAGCCAAACAGCGGGTGAGTATTATTCAGGAAGCGCTGATTAAAAATAACAGCGTGCCTGAAAATCAGGTTTTTGTTATTCGCCCCTCTTTAAACGGACGTGCGGAAAGCGATAAAGTCTTAACCACTTTTTCATTAACGACTCATTGATATTATTAATACTTTTTGCGCCAATCTACATAAAGCTGCAGGTTGGCGCAGCGCAGAATATTGTTTAGAATATATAAGATTTTGTCCTCCAATCGCCCTGCAATATATTGTATAATCTGTTTTCTTTAATTGCGAATAAGACAGATCCTGTAAAATTTTTGGAACCTTTGTGATGTATAAACTTGTTGTTTTAGATATGGATGGCACCCTACTTAATAGCCAAAAAGAGATCACCAGTAACGTGCGCGAAGCGATTAAAAGTGCGAAGGAACGAGGCGTTAAGGTGGTGCTCGCTTCAGGACGTCCCTTTGAAGGTATGCTGCCGGCATTACAAACACTTGGTTTAACCACTGAAGAAGATTATGTATTAACCTGCAACGCATCATTGATACTGAATGCAGCCTCTAAAGCTGTTATCCGCAGTGAGTTTTTAAAAGGGCAGGATGCAATAGAGTTATACCACTTATCTAATCAGTTAGGTGTTAATACCCATGCTTATTCTGCTAAAACCGGGTTAATTACCCCGAAAATCAGCAAATATACTGAGCATGAAGCAAATATAAACGGTATAGAAATTAATATCTGCGATTTTACCCAACTTGATCCTGAAGAAGAGATGATTAAGGTGATGATGATTGATGAAGCTGAAATCCTCACGGCTGCGATTAATCAGCTGCCCGACTCTCTGCAGGACAAATATCATATGGCTCAAAGTGCCCCCTTCTTTTATGAATTTATGAGCAAAAAAAGCGGCAAAGCAAATGGCGTTGCCGCCCTTGCGGCGCACCTTGGACTGAGCAATGAGCAGGTTATTTGCGTCGGTGATGCCGGTAACGATCTGGAAATGATTCGCTATGCGGGACTTGGCATCGCCATGTCTAATGCCACCGATGATGTCAAAGCGGTGGCCGATTACATTACCTTAAGTAACGATGAAGATGGCGTCGCACATGTGTTCGAAAAATTTATATTAGCCTGATAAATATTCACCACAAGGGTTATAACCCTGCGGAAAGACTCAAAAAGCACAATTAATTTGTGCTTTTTGCCCACTATTTTAAGAATGCACGGGCAAATCTATTCTGTTATTATGATGCCCCTAAGATCACGGGACAAGGCCCCCTTGTTTCATCTCATTTCGTATATAGGAAAAAGTTTTTTATGAATCTTGCCAACAAAGTATTAGCTGTTAATAATGATCTTCCAATCAGATCAGATCAACCGGTCCACAGTGGTAAAGTTCGCTCAGTTTACTGGTTAACAGAAGCTGACAGTAAGCGTTTAATCGCGGAAAAAGGTTATGATGTAGCTGCCGATGCCCCACTTGCCATTATGGTTATCAGTGATCGCATTTCAGCTTTTGATTGCATCTGGCATGGGGAAGGCGGAATGAACGGGGTACCCGGGAAAGGTGCTGCCCTGAATGCTATTTCAAACCACTGGTTCAAACTGTTCAAGGAGCAGGGTTTAGCCGACAGCCATATCCTGGATATTCCGCACCCGTTGGTATGGATTGTACAAAAAGCACGCCCGGTAATGATTGAAGCAATCTGCCGCCAGTACATTACCGGTTCAATGTGGCGCTCTTATGAAAAGGGTGAGCGTGAGTTCTGCGGAATTGAAATTCCGAACGGGCTTAAAAGAGACCAGAAGCTGCCTGAGTTGCTGATCACCCCTTCTACCAAAGGTATTCTTGAGGGCATTCCCGGCGTACCTGCAGTTGATGATGTTAATATTACCCGTCAAAACATCGAAGATAACTTTGCCGCATTTAACTTCAGCAAAGAAGATGATATTAATCTGTACGAAAAATTATTAAAAGAAGGCTTTGATGTTATCAGTGATGCATTAGCCAAAATCGATCAGATTTTCGTTGATACTAAATTTGAATTTGGTTATGTCAATGATAAAGCAGGCAATGAAAAACTGATTTATATGGACGAAGTGGGTACACCTGACTCATCACGTATTTGGGATGCCGCTGAATATAAAAAAGGCAAGATTGTCGAAAACTCTAAAGAAGATTTCCGCCAGTTACTATTAAACCACTTCCCGGATCCGGATATTCTGTTAAATAAAGATCGTATGGCAGAAAGAACAGCTTTGGCAGAAAACAATGCCCTTCCGGCTGAAGTACTGATGAAAATTTCACAGACCTATGTCGGCATTGCTGAAAAAATTATCGGTCGTAAAATTACTCTTTCAGATAATCCTAAAGCTGAGATCATTGAAATTCTTGACCAGCAATATGGTTTGATCGATTAAAGAATTGCTATTCTTTAAGATACGTAAGATCCAAAAGCAGGAAATTATTCCTGCTTTTTTTTATACTTTATTATCCGTAAGTTTTGTAAAGGAATTTAAATGAACGGCTGGGCAGTGACATTACTTATCGCATTGGTATTAGGCGTAATAGTCAGTAACTTAATGCTGTTAAAACACACCGCAAAAATGAAGGTACCCAAAGAAATATTAGACGCGATCCAAAAAAAGAAAGAGAAAGCAATACAGGAAGAAAAACAGAAAAAAAAACCAAACGATGAATAATCGATTGGTTTTTTTTCTGTTTAATTTTCTACGACACTACAAAGATTTACTTTGTGCCTCATTTAACAATAGAACATCGCGAATTTTCGGGGTAATACTGAAATAAATTTCCGATACCTTTTTATCCGCTAAAGGATTTTTCTGTGCATCTAACCAGCTAATTGAAGTGCTGCCGCTGTCCAGTTCACCCAACTGAATAAAATATTCTGCATTATTCAGCTTGAACGGATTAAGGTTATTGTCCTGCCAGTAATCATCATTCGGTGCTTTGAATTTAACTAAGAAATAACCTAAGTTTTTATCCGAATCGACCAACTCGAATCTTAACAATTTTAATAAATCGGGTAATTTCACCCAGGTATTTATAAACGCCGCATCAACAATCCAGGCCATTTGATTATTATCATCATAGCCAAGTTTGATTGGCAATGGCTTCAGACCGGCTTGTCGTAAATCAGTGGCTTCTTTTAGATCGTAAGCGTGTTTTAACAAATCATTGACAAGACGCAATTCAATACTTTTTTTACTGCGTCCGGTTAAATTCACTTTTAAAACTTTACCGTCATTCTTTTCAGAATAATTTAACGCATCAACGGTCAACGCAACACTTAAACCATCGCGCGCCTGGTTAAGAGTAAAACGATAACTGGACTCTTTTTCGACATCATTACGAAAAAGAAGACCATAGGATGATTTTTCACTGAAAATACCGGTTTTAATCTGAGAGCGGTTGCTATCTTTTGCGACAACATCAATATTATTGGCTGCGATATATGACTCTAAAATTTGCCATACTTTCACTTTCATGTTTTCAGACTGGTTAAAAGCATTAAATAATACGGTGGTTTTACCGCTATTATTTGCTTCCAGCACCACCCCATCGATCAGAGGAATTAGTTGTGCGGGAGGACGAACATCAACATCGGCAAATTTTAAACCTAGTTTTTTCTGCTGCTCAGTCAATGCGGGAATATCATAAACATTACGGGCTTCATCATTAGTGAAACCATCCTGCTTATATTTTTCATGCTGCGTATAACCATCATAATCAAAAGGCTCGTTAGCCTGCATGCGCGTATCAAAACGCGTGCAGGCAGTTAACGATAAAGCGACAACAACAGATGCAGTTATTCTGCTTGATTTAAATAATTTAATCATAAGATTAATTTAGCTTTAATGAGGGCATCGCGGACAATCGGCTGATGTTTTTCTTCTAAAATCGTTAACGGTAAACGACAGTCAGCAGTCGGGATCAGACCAAGTTCTGCACAGGCCCATTTTACAGGAATAGGGTTCGATTCGATAAACAGGTTTTCATGCACGGGTGCTAATTGGTTGTCTATCTCTTTTGCCATATCTGCATTACCGACCAGCGCATATTCACACATTTTAGCCATTTCAGCAGCGGCAATATTGGTGGTCACCGAAATAACGCCATGTCCGCCCTGCAGCATAAAATCACAACCGGTTGCATCATCACCGCTATACAGGACAAAATCATCATCAACTAAGGCTTTAATTTCAGCAAGACGCTTCAAGTCACCTGTCGCTTCTTTAATGCCGATAATATTTTTTATTTTAGATAGACGTGCAACGGTTTCCGGCAACAAATCAACCGCTGTGCGACCAGGTACGTTGTATAAAATTTGCGGCAAATCGCATGACTCAGCAATAGCTTTAAAATGTTGAAATAAGCCTTCCTGAGTTGGTTTATTGTAATAAGGAGTAACATTAAGACCGGCAACGATACCGCTATTGGCAAAAAGTTTACTTAGTAAAATAGCTTCTGAAGTGGAATTTGCACCATTGCCCGCAATAATTGGGATACGACCGGCGGCGAACTCCAGCGTTTTCATTACAACTTTCGCGTGAGTATCAACATTCAATGTTGCAGACTCCCCCGTAGTACCAACGGCAACGATAGCAGAAGTTCCGGATTTTATATGAAATTCTACAAGTTCTTTTAATGCGGGGAAATCTACTTCGCCGGTTTTATCCATTGGTGTCACGAGAGCGACAATACTACCTGTTAACATCTTAAAACTCCTATTTATTGATGCACTAATGTTACTTTTGCATGCTCTTAAAAACAAGCAATAAAGCTAATAGATTGAACTTCTTAGATCAAAAATTCGGCATTGATGCTTGCGTTCCTCTTTTTAAACGATAATCTAGGCTGAAAATACCCGAACGACCTCAATATGCACATTCAAATCATATTGATTTAGCTTGGTTATATGAACAACAGCTAACCTTTGAGGATAAAATGTATACTAACAGTCACGATATTAGCGTCTCTAATTTCCAGGAAATAATTATTGAAGGTTCTAAAGAAAAACCTGTATTAGTAGTTTTCTGGTCCCAGCAAAATGCAGTGTGCCATACCTTACTACCTTTACTTGACAAGCTGCATGCGGAAAATAAACAAGCCTTTACGCTGGCCCGTATCAATTGCGATGTAGAGCAGCAGATTGTTTCTCACTTTGGCGTACAAAGCATACCCAGTGTCTTTATGTTTATAAATGGTCAGGGTGTAGATGGCTTTGCCGGAGAACAGAGTGCAGAATTTATTAGCGCTTTTATTAAAAAGCATACACCGGATCAAAGCGCAGCTCTTCTGCAGCAGGGGCAAACTTTATTCGCCCAGGGGAAATTGCCGGAAGCAAAGGAGAAAATTATTGCAGCCGCCAAAATAGAGCCGGAGGATTTTGCAATTAAATTAGGCCTGGCACAGGTTTATCTGGCAATGGGTGAGCACGAGAATGCACAGCCTATTTTAGATAACATCCCCCCGGCAGAGCAAAATATGATTTATCACAGCTTAGTTTCGCAAATGCAGATAGCCCAACAGTCAGCACAAACCCCTGAAATTACTGCATTAGAAAAACAACTTGAAACGGCTTCTGAGAAACAACCGATTGAATATCAACTGGCGCTGCAATATAAAATGGCTAACCGTAATAAAGAAGCACTCGCTTTGCTATACAATATTTTAGTGAGCGATTTAAACTACGACGACGGCGCCCCTAAAAAGACCTTTCTTGAGATACTGGAGAGCATAGATGATCCTGCTTTAGTCAGTGAATACCGTCGAAAATTATATAGTTTGTTATATTAAACGAAACCAACCGAAGCAATTAATTAAAGCCACGCCCTCTTTCTCATATAGGGCGTTTTCTGATTATCCCTAAGAAGGGAGCATCACGGCAGCTTAATTACCCACCACCTGAATCACTCTGCTTCAAAATTACCGCACTTATACCCATTCAAATTACATTTAGTGAAAATAAATTGAGATCTTGACTATGCTCTGACCTACGAAAAATGGGATAAGGCTGATGCCGAGGACGGCTCCCCATTGAGCCGCCGTCAGCGGCGTTGTTTGTAGCACATCGGAGAGACCGGGCAGATGCACTGCGATAAACAGCAGGCTCGTACAGAGGGCGAGCGACGCCCAGATCCAGGGGTTACGCACGATATCATTGGATAGGAGTCGGGAATCCGGCTCTCGGAGGTTAAACACAAACCAAAGCTTGGCAAATCCCAGTGTGAGAAAGGACATGGTTACCGCAGTATTTTGTGGAACCTGAAACCCCTGCAATCCCGTAGCCAGTGCGGCGAGTACACAGGCGGCGATGAGGATGCTCCAGCCGGCAATGGCCTTCCATTGCTTAGCCGTCAGCACTGCTTCGCCGGGATCACGCGGAGGGTGGTGCATAACGCAGGGGTTGCCTTTATTGACGCCCAGTGCGAGCGCCGGAAAGACATCTGTGACCACATTTAAGAATAAAATCTGCAGCGGCAGCAGCGGAAGCGGCGCGCCGGAAACTGCAGTCACAGCAACAGCCAGCACCTCGGCGGCATTTGTACAGAGCATAAAGATCACCGCTTTACGAATGTTGCCAAAGATGACGCGCCCCTGCCGCACGGCGGCGACGATCGAGGAAAATGCATCATCGCGCAGCACCATGTCGGCGACTTGACGTGCGGCGTCGGTGCCGCGCTGTCCCATTGCGATACCGATGTCGGCCTTCTTCAACGCGGGGGCATCGTTCACTCCATCGCCGGTCATGGCCACAGTTTCGCCGGCATTCTGGTAGAGCTGAATAAGGTTGAGTTTTTGCTCGGGGCTGACCCGGGCGAACACGTCCGTTGCATGGATTTGCTTACGATCCTCGTGGTCAAGCTGGTTAAGATTTTTCAAATCTTTGCCGTGCATAACCGCGAGTTCTTCTTCAGGCTCCCCGAGTCCGGTCTTGCGGGCGATGGCCTCGGCGGTGCGCGGCTGATCGCCGGTTACCATAACCACACGGATCCCGGCGCGCTCGCATTCATCGATAGCGTTGCGAACATCCGGGCGCGGCGGATCGAGCAGGCCGACAAGACCAATAAAGCGAAGTTCTTGATAGGGCTCGATGTCCTTGTTATCGACCTGTTTGTCGGCAAAAGCCAGGATGCGCAGGCCCTCACCCGCCAATTCATCACAGCGTGCCTGCCAGTATTTTCGATCCTGATTGTTTAATTCCCGGGTATTTCCGTCGGATTCTGCGATCCTCGAACAGGATTCGAGCACGGCTCCCGGTGCACCTTTAACCATCACCTCACATCCGTCGCGGCTTAAGTGATAAGTCGCCATCATCATCACGCTAGGATCAAAAGGTACCTCCCTCTGCTCGGGTTGCATCTGCAGTTTTTCGGCGCGCAATATTCCATAGCGCTTGCCGGCCTCAAGCAGAGCGACTTCCATGGGATCGCCCTGGACGTCTTCATTGTCGGCCCCCTCGAGCGTCGCATTGTTACACAGCACGCCTATTTCCAAAAGGCGCAGCAAGAGCGCCTCCTGCGATCCGGACGGCTTGACGTCATCCGCTATCTCAACGCTGCCGGCATCGGTATCCAGAGTACGGAGCACCATCTTGTTATCAGTGAGTGTGCCAGTCTTGTCGGTGAAAATGATACGCGTCGCGCCGAGCGTTTCCACCGCGCTCAAACGGCGGATCAGTGCATTGCGTTGCGCCATCACCCACATACCCCGGGCAAGCGCGATGGTGGCCACAATAGGCAACCCCTCCGGCACCGCCGCAACCCCGAGAGCGATACCGGTCTCGATCATTTGCTGCAGGGGCCTGCCCATCAACAACCCCGCTGCCGTCACCGCCAAGCCGCAGCTGAGGGCAACCCAGCCAAGACGACCACCGAGCCGATCAAGACGTTTCTGCAAGGGAGCCTTCATTGCCGCAGCGTCCTGAACCATGCGTGAAATACTGCCCAGTTCGGTGTCCATCCCGGTGGCCACGACGACGGCGATGCCGCACCCTTCCGTCACCGATGTTCCCTTGAAAAGCAGTCCCGATTGCTCGGCGAGAGGCGCATCCGCCGCGACCGGTTTGACCGTCTTGCTTACGGGTACCGACTCACCGGTGAGCGCAGCTTCGTTAACCTGCAGGTTTTCGGCTTCGAGGATTCGCAGATCCGCAGCCACCAGATTTCCACGGGAGAGCAGAACGATGTCGCCAGCCACCAGCTCTTCGCTGTTGACATCTAAAGCGACGCCGTCCCGCCGGATCTTGACTTTACTTTCGCTCATCCGATACAGAGCCTGCATCGACTGCATCGCATTCCATTCACTGACGAAGCTAATGCCCGTATTAATGATAATCACCGCTGCCACCGCGATAGCTTCTGGCCATTGTCCGCTTACAATAGCCACCAGCATCGCCACCACTAGAATCAATATGACAATATTACGGACCTGATCGAGTAGCACACGCCACAGGGAGCGCTGGTGAGCCTCTTGCAGTTTGTTCGGCCCCTGCTCTTCAAGGCGCTCGGCAGCAGCAGAGGCTGACAAGCCTTTTTCCAGATCGACACCTAGTTTACGGGTGACTTCCTCTCCCGTTTGGGGTGCAAATTGTTCAGTCGCGGACATGAGCTGCTAACCAGCTATTTCGCTGATGCCGCCGGGAGCTTTGCAGCCAAAGACGATCTCGGGATGTTCTCTGCTTCGTAACATCTGGCGGCGTTGCTGGTCAGCCGAGATAAGCACGGCGAACTGAACAATGATGTTAGGTTTGCTGTTTTGCGTAGAAAATTTTATGGAAAATGGAAAATCAGCTTGAAAGTGATCATTAAAGCCACGCACAAAATAAAATAGTAAAACCTGAAAAATGGGCAAAAAATAGCTGTAAGGGAGCATATTCAATGTTTTTCATGTCGTTGAATTGAATAAAAAGCTTAGTTAGAAAATGGCTAAGAGTAAAGGAAAGATATAAGCGCTACATCTAATCTAAGCTCTGAAACAGACTTACTATCTTAATCTGCAGTGACTCTATTTCCCCCCCCCCTTTTTTTTTGCAAATATACAAAAGTTTATCGATTTTTTTAAAAATTGCATCTTTACAGTCATCACCACTAATTTCTGTAATCCCTATACTCAGTGTTAGGTTAATACTGTCTTCAACACAAATATTTTTATCAGATTAGACCATAAAACTCCGCTGCTTTAGCTCGGGGGTATAAGGTCTTGAGCACGAAGTGCTCATGTTGCTTGCAGAATTAATCAACTTGTTTTCTAATTTTTTCTACAACTATTTTACTCTCTGCCTGAAGTCTAACAATAAACTCCTCACCACCTATTCTAAAAAGCATATCACCACTCTAGTACTAGATTTTAAAGCGTTAGCTATATCTTTAAGTACAACATCTCCAAAGCGATGCCCATAAGTATCATTTATCTTTTTAAAATTATCAGCGTCAAAAATAGCGATGGAAAAAATAGTCCCATACCTTTTATCCAGGTAGACTAATTCTTCAATTTTTTCACCATAGGCTTTTCTATTTTTAATTTCTGTTAGAATGACTTAAGAATTTAACCACTCTTTTCTTATCCTGCTTCGTAATCGTTTGCACGCGTGATAAGTTATGTATTCGGTATAGCGTAAACCATAAATAAGAGAAAAAATTCATGAAAACTGTCAGTTTGATTAATATTGAAGAGGAAGGTGTAGACCTTATTTGATCATTTGCTGTCTATGAGTCAGAACCATTCGATATAGAAAGTCTGATCCTTATGAGGACGCCGGTTTATGAGCATATTCTGGATAAACATAAGCGTGGTGTTAGGTACCGATAATATTGAAATTTCTGATCAGGAAAAAAATATGTTCTGGATATGAGTCGTATCGGCAAAGAAAATATAAATAAATTAGAAGAAATCATACAGAAAATGAATTTTGATAATAGCTTCACTATAGTCAGAATCTAGCAAGACAGTATCTTAAGGCAAGAAGTTGAAAAAACGGACGTTAACATTGTTAGTTCAAGTGCAGTAGCTTCGATTACATGTACTATTTTATCTTTTCAGTATTGGCAATAATCATTGTTGGCTTATTTTTTATAGCTATCCACCTGGGTTTTCGTGCCCCTATCAACAAAGAAACAGGCAACCCCAAAGATCTTCTTGGTGTTAACTATCATCAGCTTCATATTCCGATCAATGCAGGCAAACAATTATTTGCCTGGTTGCTTCCAGTATCTGATTCCAATGAAACGCTTATTATCCTGCATGGCTGGGGCAGTAATGCGGAAATGATGCTGCCCCTTGCAGCACTCTTTTATAAAGCGGGTATTAATATTGTTCTTTTCGATGCCAGAAGCCATGGTAGCAGTGATCCGGACACTTTTTCATCATTACCCCGTTTTGCAGAAGACCTGGGAAATGTTATCGATTGGTTAAAGCAGCACCATCCCGACCGCGCTAAAAAGATTGCCTTGTCAGGGCATTCTGTTGGTGCCGGCGCGGTATTATTCGAAGCATCTAAACGTCAGGATATTGCGGCGGTTATCAGTATTTCAGCATTTGCACATCCTGAATGGATGATGCAGCGTTATTTAAAAAGGTTTTATGTACCAGCATTAGTCAGACAACTGGTCATGCGTTATGTGGAGTGGGTAATAGGACATCGCTTTGCTACATTTGCGCCGCTAAGCACGGTTTGTAAAATAAACTGCCCGATACTGATCGTTCATGGCAAAGAGGATACAACCATCCCCATCGAAGACGCCAGAGCAATCATAGCAAACTGTCCTGAACCACATTTAAGCTTGCTGGAAATAGAAAATGCGAACCATGATTCCGTTGATAAAATAGAACAACATTGTGAGAAACTTATTCACTTTCTACGAGTATCCGGGTTTAATATTTAACCCCTTCCTACATTATTAAACAATTCTCTTCACCCTGTTACATAAGCAAAGTGATTAATATCCGCTTTATCGGATACAATTACCCTGATTCAGGCTACCAGATCCAAGGTATGAATGCTTTATTGCTTTTTTGATATGTTCGGTACCCCGGATAGTGCGCGCATAAAGCTTTTTCTTCAACACGCGCTTTTAAAACCAGCACAACAATCAGCAATAACCACCCACCTAATTTCCAATAACTAAACTGGCAAAAAAGAATACCTAAACCGCCAAAGAAGAGGGAGCTGTACATAGGATGGCGAATATATTTATAAGGTCCGTGAACAATCAATATCCCCGTTTCTTTGGGATGCGGACGAACATTAAAATTACCTGGGCGGTTAGCCATTAATGCAGACAAAGCTATAAAACCGGAAAGCAGAATGAATAATAAACCGACAATGGAAACCTTTAAAGTTGCCAACGGCCAGGCAATCACCACCAGCAGTATAAATTGCGCGATCACATAAACCATAACATCCCCCTATTTTCTTCTAAAAACGCAAACAATACTATAGCCAGTCAAGTGTGTTATTTTAGCTTTTTTTGAATAAATCAGAAATAACGACCTGGCTATTACAGCGTTTTTAACTTTCCCAAAACAGATTAAATAATGCGTTGTTGTTCAGGGTTTTCTGCAGCGCTGATAACAATAGCAATTGATTTTGAATTAGGTGTAAAGGTAAAGTCACCGTAGTTACCTAACGCTACTAACGGGTTTGTTTCCGGGTAATAAGCCGCTGCATTACCGCAGGGAATGTCGTAACCTATCACCGTAAAGTTAGTGACTTTTCGGATCACATCATCTCCCCATAAGGCTTCAATATCGACTTTATCACCGCAGCTTAGCCCTAACGCACTGATATCTTCGTCGTTAAGCATAACAATATTACGATCGCCACTTAACCCGCGGTATCTGTCGCTAAAACCGTAAATCGTGGTGTTGTATTGATCATGAGATCTTAGTGTCTGCAAAACAAAGATACGATTTTTTGTTAACGCGCGTTGCGATTCAGGGACAATTGCTTCGGGTAGAGGGAAACTATGGAATTGCGCTTTATTATCACTGCTATTCCAACGACGCTGTGCAGCAGCATTACCCAAATAAAACCCGCCGGGTGATGCTAAACGCTTATTCATATCAGTAAATCCCGGAATCGTTGCGCTGATAAGATCACGAATCAGATCATAATCATTAATAAGATCAAGCCAGTTAACGGGAGTATTACCCAATGTTGCTTGCGCCATACCCGCAACAATCGCTGGCTCTGAGCGCATTTGTCGCGTATCACTTTCTACAACGCCCTGAGACGCGTGCACCATAGAGAATGAATCTTCTACGGTTATTTTTTGTGATTTTCCCGCTTGAAGATCAATATCAGTACGGCCTAAACAAGGTAGAATTAATGCTGACTTGCCCGGATATAAATGAGTGCGGTTTAATTTTGTCGCAATATTTACGGTTAAATCACATTGACTCATCGCCTGACGTGTAATTTCGGTGTCCGGCATCGCCGCAACAAAATTCCCGCCTAAACCAATAAAGACTTTACTGTCACCGCGAAGCATCGCTTCTACTGCCTGTACGGCATTGTGCCCTATTTGTGCAGAAGGTCTAAAGTTAAAGGTTTTTTCGATACTTTCCAACAGCACTTTATTCGGTTTTTCATTTATCCCCATGGTGCGATCACCCTGCACATTAGAGTGTCCACGTACCGGACACAAACCTGCGCCCTGTTTACCCACATTAGCAAACAGTAGCTGCAGATTAGTTAATTCGTGAATCGTTGCTACTGAGTGCTTATGCTGGGTCACTCCCATTGCCCAGGTAATAATAACCCTTTTTGCTTTCTGATAAATATCTGCAGCCGTTCTGATTTGTTCTTTAGATAAACCGGATTGCTGAACAATCAAATCCCAGGGCGTTTGTTTTACCTGTACTAAATAACTATCTGAACCACTGGTATGCTCGGCAATAAAATCAACATCAAACACTTGTTCATTATTTAATAATGCTTGTTCATGGCGATCCAGTAAGATTTTAACCATACCGCGAACAGCTGCCATATCACCACCTAAATTGGGCGTGAAATATTGACTTGATAATTTTGTTGCTCCCCCCAGTACCATATGTGCTGCTGATTGTGGATTAGCAAAACGTTGTAAACCACGCTCTTTTAAGGTATTGAAGCTGACAATACTTGCGCCACGTTGTGTCGCATGATTTAAAGTATGTAACATACGCGGATGGTTGGTGCCGGGGTTTTGACCAAAAATGAAAATGGCATCCGTATGTTCAAAATCTTCCATCGTTACGGTGCCTTTACCAACACCGAGCGCCTGGCCCAGAGCATAACCACTGGCTTCATGACACATATTTGAGCAATCCGGAAAATTGTTTGTACCAAATTTTCTGACAAATAATTGGTATAAAAAAGCCGCCTCATTACTGGCGCGTCCCGAAGTGTAAAACTCAGCTTGGTTGGGGTTCTCTAAGGCATTTAAATGTTGTGCAATTAATGCAAAGGCTTTATCCCAGCTGATCACCTGATATTTATCCGTTTCCGCGTTATAAACCATCGGTTCTGAAAGGCGTCCCTGATCTTCAAGGTAATAATCACTTTGCTTACGCAGCGCAGCCACGGAATAGTCTGCGAAAAACTCAGGTGTTAATCGACGCGAAGTCGCCTCCCAGTTAACCGCTTTTGCACCATTTTCACAAAAACGAAAACGCTCATTTTTATCTTCTTCACCCCAGGCACACCCGGGACAATCAAAGCCGTGATCCTGATTGGTTTTGAGCAGGTTCCTAACGTTTTTCGCTAAATTTTCGCTATGCAGCAAATGTTTCGCAGTGCTTGCAAGAGAACCCCATCCACCAGCTGCCGCCGTATATTTTTTAACACTCATGAAAACCTACCTATATGCTTTGTGCTTATTATTGATATTGATACTGTTTTTTGTAGCGATGAGGTACATCGATATACTTCATAAAACTGGCTAACTAGCTACTTTTGTTATTAAACGAAAGCCACCGTGGTAGACATTGCAGCTGTTTTCACTGACAAAACCCAGTAGCGTAATATTAAATTGTTTGGCTACAGCTATCGCCAGGCTGGATGGTGCACCGATCGCCACAACAACGGGAATTTTTGCTGCAACCGCTTTTTGCATCAATTCAAAACTGATGCGTCCACTTAGCATTAATATATGCTGATCGCTGCAAATATTTTCCGTCAATATCTCGCCAATCACCTTATCAACGGCATTATGTCTGCCGACATCTTCTTTGATAGACAAACAGCCTTGGAGAGCAAATATACCGGCACTGTGCACACTGCCGGTGGCCGAAAAAAGAGATTGCTGCTGCCTTAGCTGCTTAGGGAGAGCAAGAACAGATGAGAGAGGCAACCAGTGTGGTTTATCATCGATTTCGACATTAAAAGTACGCGCTAACTTTTTAATATCATTTGTGCCGCAAATGCCGCAACCAGAATGGCTAACAAATTGTCGGGTTAATGTTTTCCAATCAAAAATAACGGAGCGGTGTAAAGTAATATCACATTGATTATGTTCACTGCTGATAATTGACTGGATTTGTTCGGCATGGCTAATTATTGCGTAGGATAATAATAACCCGGTTACCAAAAAGGCATCTTCGCCCGGCGTCCGCATGGTAACCATAAAGGTTTTTTCGAGTTGCTGTTGTGTTTTTTGGCAGGTCCAATGTAATACAATATTTAAAGGCTCTTCACTGATAACCATATCCTCACTCAACCGCGTATCAAGGATCCCATCCGCAGATAAACGGTAACGCTGCCGATTAACATGTTGACATGGTTGTTCGTCCATTTACTTCCCTTTATATTGTTATTACTTTGAATAAATAATATTGATTGTTATTCAATCCATACAATCCAAATAACTATCTGATATTAATGAATTACTGTGCATTAATTAGAGTTCGCTTTTATAACATATTTATGATGAAAATATGAGATCCAATGCTATTTTTTGTTAATAGGTTTTTATATTCTTTAACTTTTTGGCAACAAGCAAAGTTAAAAGAGGCGCAACTAACACCTTGTTGCTTGCTTATAAAACAGGAAGAGTGAGCGTGGAAGATAGGAATGCCACTAATATACGTTGCTGGAACGGCTGTACCAAACAGTCGATCAATTTATTGATTACGTTGCGCATAGCCGTTGAAATAAACCATAACACTTTACAGCAGGGTTGGCTGGTTCAAACAGCCCTTTTCCTGAGTTTTCAGGTCGACTAGAGCGCCATATAGTTTAAAAAACGGACTGCGAATTAATTTCTCGATATCTGTAAAGTATAACTACACTTAGAGGAATATAATCATTATCAATTAAGGATTAGAGATGAAAAGATTAGTTATCAAAGTTGGGAGTGCAGTGTTAACACACAAAAATAATATTGCTAAAGAAAGAATGTTGAACCTGGTAAGTCTGATATCAAAGTTAAAAAGTAAATATGATGTCGTGCTAGTAACTTCCGGTGCTGTTGCCGCGGGTTATTCGGCACTTAAGTTAGACAAAACGATGCAGATAGGTAAAAAAGCGATAGCAGCAGCCGGCCAGCCAATACTAATGACCAGTTATAAAAAGAAATTTGATATTTATGACATAGATACAGCGCAAATACTATTGACTGAAGACGATTTCGATTCCAGAAAAAGAACTAAAATGTTTCAGGAAATTATTGATGCCCATCTTAGCAATGATATCCTGCCCATAGTAAATGAAAATGATATAACTTCAACACCGGAACAGCTTTTTGGTGATAATGACCAGCTCTCAGCCAATGTTGCACACGCGATAAAAGCTGATTTGTTAGTCATTCTTAGTGATATTGATGGTTATTATGATAAAAATCCTCAAGAGCATAAAGATGCAAAGATTTATAAAGTTATTCATGAGATTCCAAAAGATGCATTAAAAGATGATAGTACGCCAAATAATGATTTTGCAACGGGCGGCATAGTTACCAAGCTGAAAGCTGCAGACTTCATGTTAAAAAAAGGCAGAAAAATGTTTTTGTCAAATGGCTTTAAACTCTCTTATACAGAAGAGTTCTTGTTAAATGGCACCCATACTTTAGGTACACTCTTTGAAGCAAAGAAAGAAAAAATAATTTAAATATAGGGGATCGAAATGAAAGCATTTCTAGAAGAGGCAAAAGCTGCGAGTAGAGTTTTATCAATAATTAGTGGAAGTGAAAAAAACAGAATATTAAAAGAGATGGCAGATGCCCTGAGAGTAAACACAAAAGATTTACTTGCAGCAAATGCACTGGATATGACAGAGGCAGATAAAAGTAATTTAAGCCCCGCACTTAAGGATAGGCTGCTTTTAGATGAGAGTCGTGTTGATACAATGGCAGTGGCAATAGAAGAGATAGCAGCACTAAATGAACCGGTTGGTCGTGTGCTTGATGGTTGGGTAACTGAAGATGGACTTAAGATAGAGAAGACCTCTATTCCTATTGGAGTGATTGGCATTATTTACGAGTCTCGTCCAAATGTTACATCGGATACAGCAGCACTTTGTTTTAAAAGCTCGAATGTCTGCGTATTAAAAGGTGGTAAAGAAGCTGAACATTCGAATAAAGCTATTGCAAAAGTTTTGCAAGCTGTTTTAGGCAAAAACTCATTACCAAAATCTTTAATTTCCCTTATCCCCGATTCATCAAGAGAAGGGGTAGCAAGACTGATTAAGATGGACAAGTATGTCGATTTGATTATTCCTCGCGGTGGAGCGGGACTAATAAAGTATGTAAGTGAAAATGCAACTGTCAGTGTTGTTAAACATGATAAAGGGCAGTGTCATACCTATATAGATAAAGATGCAAAAATAGATCGTGCTATCGCTATAGCACTAAATGCCAAAGTACAAAGGCCAGGTGTTTGTAATGCAATGGAGACACTTTTAGTTGATAGTGCGATAGCAAAAGATACTTTACCTCTGTTAAAGATTGAGTTCGACAAAGCCCATACGGAGCTCAAAGGATGTAAAAACACTCAGGATATCATCTCAGTGAAAGATGCTACTGATGAAGATTACGATACTGAGTATTTGGCTAATATCTTAAATATAAAAGTTGTAGATGGAGTGGATGGAGCAATTGAGCATGTTGTAAAATTTAGCTCAGGTCATTCAGAAGCAATTATCACTGAAAATATATCAACAGCTGAAAAGTTTTTAAATTCAATAGACGCAGCCTGTGTATATGTTAACGCCTCAACGCGTTTCACCGATGGTGGCGCTTTTGGCTTCGGTGCAGAGGTAGGCATCAGTACTAACAAGCTTCACGCCCGTGGACCAATGGGCATAGAGGGCTTAACGACTTATAAGTTTAAGATTTATGGAAGTGGACAGGTTAGGGAATGAGCTTCCCTCCCCCACTAAACTAACTCGCTTAGGTCCAGAATAACACTGCATGATACACAGGGATGATGGGATGAACACCTCAAGTTGTATCGGCGTCACAATGCGCCATTATTGAAGTAAAGTTATCAATAACATAACAAGAGGTGTTCGATATGAAAGTTACATTAATTGGGATTGATTTAGCAAAAAATATTTTTCAACAGAAATAAAGAAACGAAATAAAGGACATCCAAACCTTTAAAAAAATATTAATAAAAAGCTAAAGCAATAACCACAAATGATCGGCTTTTTATGCGCTGAAGTTATAAAAAAGTTAATTTGTTGTAGTTGGGTAAAATAATGAGGAATTTTCAAAATTTAAGCCATTAGCATCCCTTAGAAAAATACTAATGAGAAAAAAGATTGATGCAAAGGAATTTTAATGCAGCAGTCGCTGTAACTTGTTTTTTCCGGCTATCCAACGTTTACCAGTGTGCTCAGCAAATAAAGTAAGTTCATATAATATTCGGTTATTTATTTCGATCAAGGAGCAGAATGCCAATGAAATCCCCCGTTGATAGCACGTTGCAAAAACACCAAGAGCTTGTTCATTGCGCGTTGATGCAGGTTAACTCTCATGTCCAGCGTTTTAATGGTGAATGTGTGCTCAATACCCTGATGATGGATGGATACGATTGCCCGTTTAAATACTGTCGGGATTATAAATATCAGAACCTTGAAGGCAAACAGGTCGAGCTCTCCTATTATCCCGCAATCGAACTGATCGCCGGCTTGGAAGTGGATATCATGAAGGTGGTACAGATCAAGGCCATTTGAATGTGCTGATCAGCCTTGTTGTTACTTTGATGCTAATGTTGATAAAAGGCATGTCAACCATTAATATCCCATTTATTGCGGTCCGTAAGTCGTGTTTATCACGCTCAAAATCGGGATTTGCAAACCAATACACTGTTAGATGATCATATGGAGCCCTACTAATAAAAATGAGCAATCGACCTAAAAAATATTCATTCGCCTTGAATCCAGATCCTGACTATAAGGTTAGTAAATGCCCCCAGTGCCATAAATCTACATTTAAACGAAAGTTTCCATTGGTGATTCATGTTGATAATGCAAAAAATTTACTTAATCTTGGTTTTACCTGTAAGTATTGTGCAAAATGTGAATTTATCGTAGCAGATAAATATGACTTACAAACTGAATTAACAATTGCTTTTGAAAAGTTAGATCCTGCCTGTATTGGCAATGAATACATGGTGATAGGAACTTCAGATAAAAGATTATGGAACAAACAGATGCAGCAAAACAGGACGACATCTATAGAAAACTTTCAAATAATAGAGTTCGAATCAGTATATAGTTTACAAAGTGATGGTTGAATCACCTATCAAGGCAATCAAATCGGTTGATAAATTACGGTTATAGTGATTTTTGTGCCTTGAGCACCGTATAGTTTAACGGTACGGTGAATTGTGCGACAGCATAGTGTCACGAAAAAACTCTTTTTACCTGCTTTTCTCTTACTGTTGAGTGTTGAGAGAAAAAGAACTAAGTCACCGTCATGGCGAAACACCTTGCAATTAAGGTTACACCACCAGCCAACAAACAAAGACCATCAGCAAACTTGCAAATTCATAATACATGAGTTCATGTTTAATTTATCTTTAACGCAAATTCACCCTGGGCTGGTGGTGCTGTCATCACTTTATCGAGCAAAAACATGCTTTGTGCAAAGTAAGGGTTATAGGTGAGACGGGCGTGAATTTTACCGGGTTCGCGGTAGCCCCATGCAGAGTACCAGACTTCCTCGCCCTGAGCACATAGGAGTTGCAGCCCTTCCTCCTGGCCGTTATCGCATATTCGATTGCGCCCGCTGATGCCGTATTCAGGATTGTCGGGGGAAAATAACAACCCCATATGTGAGCCATTGGAAATACGTTGTTCGGGCAGCTTCATGCTGAAGCGCACAGCCCGCTCATCATTCAAAGGGGTTTCACCCTGCCATACCAGAACGTTATCCGGGTGATCCATTTTTTCAGTGAAGACCTGCAGCGCATATTGGGTATTAATGACACTGTCACCCTCGCTGATCATCATAAAAACCGGCCGCTGAAAAGAGTTCCCGGCAAGCTTGTTACGAACGGTTTCGGAAGTCTGGTAATATACCGCAGCACCATTCATAGGCAAAGAGTTATAGCGCAGGTAATTATCTTCGGGATCCTGATCCGCCCAGGTGACAAATAAACTGGCGGCCCCAGCCCAGGAAACAATATCACTTTCCGGTTTAAAGGCCGGCGAAAACAGCAGCAGACCTTGAATATCATCATCCTGAATAGCCTCTGCCGTCACCAGATTAGCACCTGTGGAGTAGCCGCCCAGCCAGACTTTTTCGGAGACCTGCTTAAGCAGTTGACTGTGATGGTGAACCACACCCAGCCAGTCTGCTTGACTCGGCAAGATCAGATCGCCCACTTTTGAACCATGCCCCGGTAACAAAATAGTGCGCACCAGATAGCCTTTTCCCGCCAGGTGACGGGCAATATCAACAAATGAGTATGGCGAATCTCCAAGACCGTGTACCAGCAGTACCGATTCTCCATTGGGCACTTCGGGCTGGTATTCGCCTGGCAGGTTGAGAGCTATCTCACGCGCCTGGTTGTCGCTGATAAATACGCGGTTATCCTCAAGCCATCGGCGGGTATCGGCCACATATTCGCTAAAGCTGGCCTGATTAAAGCGTGGCAGTGATGCTGAAGCTGCATAACTTGGATTATCCGCTTTTCCGGAGCAGCCTTGAAGCAGAAAATAAGCGCCAGTCACAGCCAGCATAACTGCGGCTGACAACATCTTTTTATTAGCCGGGAAAGTAGCATTTTTCTTTTGCTGATATTTGTTCATAAAACTGTCCAGTAAATCCTGTGATT
Organism: Psychromonas sp.; assembly: GCF_041586535.1. Taxonomy (GTDB): domain Bacteria; phylum Pseudomonadota; class Gammaproteobacteria; order Enterobacterales; family Psychromonadaceae; genus Psychromonas. The sequence continues at coordinate 33,231 of NZ_JBFGZY010000008.1, forward strand.
AGCGGATTAAAATACTTGATAAATAAGGTAATGTTGAATTTAATGATTCACCGTTTTTTCTTAGCCAGCATCCCCCGAACCGCTCCCCCTTGAATTTCTTTTCCCCCTATCCAGCGACATAAAGGAAAAGCGAGGAAAAAGCAGATATCCGAATTTTTATAAATAAAGATCTCAATTATATATGCTGATAGTCCTGTTCTCACTATGACGGCTTCTGCTGGATATACGTAAGACCATTACAAAGGGTTCACTTCTATCCTCATACTCAACATAAGAAAAAAGAACAAGATGCGGACTAAAAAAAAGGATGCGCAGTGCTTATCCGCTCATGATAGTAGACTGTCGCATAGCCACTATGGGGAATAATTGAATCACCATCGTTAACCTGCTCAACAGGCCGATTAAACCTACTTTTTAAAAGCCTGTTGCCATTGCCCTAATGTTACTGCATATGTCGTTTTTGTCGCTGCGCTAGCTTATTTGGACTTGCCGATTGTTTTTGCAGCCCAGCGTAAAGATTGAGGGTATTGAAATGACCTTTTAATTTCGTTTCGGCGTAATCTAATTCCATTTTCGAAACAACAAGTTGATGTTTTTCAGGGAATAAAGCCTCAACCGCTTGTGACACCAGTTCATATAACCTTTTAAGATTAATCTGGTGCGTTTGCTCCGTTTTGTTAAACAACCAATTTGAGATTGCCATAAAATCGTCAAAAGCATGTTCAGATAAAATATGTGCTAGCGAATGTTTAAAGCGCCCTGAGTTACCTATCATATCCCAATATCTTGCAAAGCGATTAACCCGTTGCATGGTCGAAAAATCAATACGATCTGTACTTAATATATTAAATGGAGGCAGAGGGCTGAAACGCAGATCAAATGCTTCAGTGTGCCGGATAATTGGGCTTCCTTTGAGGCGTTTTAAAATACCCATCTGAATTTCGTGAGGCTGGCATAAATAAAGTTCGTCGAAACTTTCCCTGAATGTGTCGAGAGTCTCACCCGGCAATCCAAAAATAAGATCAGCATGGATATGAGCATTAGTATTCTCTTTTAGCCACAGCAGATTTTGTTTTGACTTCGGGTTATTCTGCTTACGACTGATATTTGCCTGCACTTCCTGGTTAAAAGTTTGGATTCCCACTTCAAACTGCCTTCGGGAAAGTGAGTTACAGCACTGACAAACGGAACTGAGCGGACATGATCTTTTTTGCCAGCTTTGGGGCACAAGCGAATTAGAAAATTATTTTCTGAATAAATGATCAGACTCACTATACCGTTTCAGAGCTGAATCAATATATAACACAACCATGTACTATGATTATTTGCAGTCGTAAGATAAAATGACTTGAGAAAGTGACTGATTATCAAAACGCTTCTCACACGCGATGCTTGTGTCTACTTTACAGGTTCTACGTTAGTACAGATCATCTATGAAAAATATAAGGAAACAATTAATTATGTCAGGTTTAGACAACCAAGATAGTAACCCGAACAGTGAAAAAAACCAACTTAAAGCCTTACTCGATCAGCCTATTGAAGATTTACCACTAATATCTCTGTACCGTATCAGATACCTGGCTACTGAGCTTTCTATGGAAGGTGTAGTAGCACACGCTCAACAGATTATTGATAAACGTCAGCAACCAAAGTCGTAACAACGAACTTACCATAAACAAGAGAAGACTAAACATTAGCTATCACTTCAGGACGAAAGCGAGATAGCTTTTCACGCTCGCAGGAGTTTTCGGGCTAGCAGAAATAAAAGGCAAAATAAAAAGGCAAAATAAAGGACATCCAAACCTTTAAAAAAATATTAAAACCAAAATAAAGGACATCCAAACCTTTAAAAAAATATTAATAAAAAGCTAAAGCAATAACCACAAATGATCGGTTTTTTATGCGCTGAAGTTATAAAAAAGTTAATTTGTTGTAGTTGGGTAAAATAATGAGGAATTTTCAGAGTTTAAGCCATTAGCATCCCTTAGAAAAATGCTAATGAGAAAAAAGATTGTTGCAAAGGAATTTTAATGCAGCAGTCGCTGTAACTTGTTTTTTCCGGCTATCCAACGTTTACCAGTGTGCTCAGCAAATAAAGCAAGTTCATCAAGTGAACCTACTGCGCCATAATAATTTTTGCCAAAACTACAGGCTAATTCTAACCAAGTTTCACTGTCTAAACCGAGCGAACTAAGTAGAGTGGGTATTTGCACACTAATAGCGCCGCGTTTATCATCTCTAATAACCCGTCCAGTCCAATCTACAAGCTCTAAATAATCGATAAGAGCATAGGGGATCCCTTCTGGCTGTTCATTACATTCGCCAGCCACAAAACCAAATAAAGGTTTACAGACACTATCAGTACACACCTTGTCTTCTTCAGAAGAACGACTATGAACTCGCTCAAATATAGAGGTATATTCTGATTTTTCAAGGCGTTCAGCCAGTTTCGCACGAATAGGATTTAGATCAACATAAGCCATACAAGTTAACAAGGCCTGTTTATCGAGTAAAGCTTGTGATTTAAACCGCCCTTCCCAGAATCGTCCTTTGCAATTATCTTCTTTATTAGCTTTACGGGCAATAAACTCATTTAATGAACGCATGAACCAAGAAATATCAAGTAAGCGATGACGCCATTTCCTTATCACTTCCAATGCTACATTAATTTCAGTTTCCGGTGCTAACTCTCCTTTTAGCCAACGAGATACAATTGCTGAACCGGAATAAAGTCGATACCAACGATTGCAGATTTCCTTATCAGAACAAGCGCTGATTTCTGCTTCATTTACATGTAAAACGAGATGATAGTGGTTAGACATAATGGAGTAAGCGCAAACATCAATAGCAAAAATATCACTGAGTTGATGAATGCGATCAACCATCCATTGACGCCGGTGTTCAAAACTTTGACCACTATATTGATCTTCACCACACAAAAAAGCACGACGTACGCAACGAGAAATACAATGATAGTAAGGTGTATCAACAAGTGAAATTAACGAAGATCGAGATTGCGTCATGCTCACCCCTGTGAACTGTATATAAAAACACTGTTTATATAGTAGGTGTAAACTCGTTATCCGTCAAAAAGGTTTGGCTGTCCCCCAATTTACTACCTCAATTTACTATACGGGGATTAATTTGCGTTTACAGTATACCTACCTATATTTCTATTAACTGGCATATCATTTTATTGAAGGGTCTGCGTATCAAATAGAATAAGAGGTCACTAAAATATGTTGCTGGACCACCTGTACCAAATAGTCGATCAATTTATTGATAAAGCAAACGCTGCATTTGCCCAACCGGGTACTTACATACAAATCGGCATTATTTTAGCAATCTACGCTACTGCATTCGCGATTGCCAATCGCATCAGAAAATATGCACCATTTCTTGATACTCAATCTGATAAGGTCGCCGTTCACCCCTTGCGGAGATTTACCCGTAAGTTAGGCGGTTTGATATTTCCGGTACTCGCTATCTTTATGTTGCGGATATCGATCGAAATAAATGATAACACTGTAAACCAGGGTTGGCTGGTTCAAACTGCGTTCACCATTGCCATATTACTTTTATTTCATTCAATAATCCGTAACTTCGTCCGTAACAAAGTAGCCGCCGGTATATTCAGATGGGTGGGTCTGCCGCTGTTATTTCTGCACCTGTACGGTTTCCTGGGCAGCTTAATAGGAATACTCGAATCCATATCAGTCAATCTCGGGAATATTCAGATTTCAATCTACGGTATCGCTCGCGTAACTATTTTCGGAACGCTTTTGTTCTGGCTTGGGCGCATCAGCAGCAAAACTGGCCGTGAGTTCATCTCCCATCAGGAAAGTCTCGATAAACGCACCCGGGAAGTAGCCTCTAAACTATTCGAGATTTCGATTTTCATCATCATTTCATTGCTCATACTGCAGATTATGGGCATCAACCTGACGACACTCGCAGTGTTCGGTGGCGCTTTGGGCGTCGGAATAGGCTTGGGACTACAGGCAATTGCTTCCAATTTTATTTCAGGGATTATCATTCTGCTGGACCGGTCACTATCTATTGGAGATTATGTTGAGCTCGAAGATGGGCGTACTGGCGTCGTGCGCGAATTAAATATGCGCGCGACAACATTGGAAACATTTGATGGCAAGGATATTGTGGTCCCAAATGAAAAATTCATAGCAGGAACCTTTACAAACTGGACGCACAAGGACAAAAGCCAACGTTACCGGGTCGATTTTTCAGTCGCTTATCATTCCGATGTGAGAGAACTTGTGGATATTGTTAAGAAAGTGGTTGCCAGTCACCCGCAGGTTTTCAGTGGTGATAATGTCCCCCTGGAAGAGCGTCCCGATTGTGAAATCGACAGTTTCGGTGATTCAGGCATTAACATGTTTGTCGAGTTCTGGATGGAAGGCATAGATGACGGCAAAAATCGTGTAGGAGGTGACCTTCTGTTAATGATTCTGGAGGCCCTGCAGGAGCATGGTTTTGAAATACCATTCCCACAACGGGAAGTACGCATATTAAACAGTAACGTTCCGTGCAATAACAAGCTCAACAAGTAAGCAAGTCGCGGATAAGTTCAGGTCGAAAACACCTGCATTGAAAGAAATGATATGTGTGACAGTCGAAGGCCTATAACCAACCAGCTGAATTAGGATCCTTACATCAAGAAAAGGAAAAAGACGAGCTACCCAAACCTTCCACACTCTCTTTGTATACCGCAAGCTATAACACCAATCTGCTTTATCAGCGGTCAGGTTAAATTTATTTAACGCGACTTTATCAATGACCGCTGCAGAAAAGCCGAATAACGAAAAACAGCACAGATTAAATTTAACAAATCATTCCTCTGCAATAGAATAACCCGTTGAACATCAAACCAATATCACTTAGAGTACGGTGCTTTTAAGAAGCCAAGCAGTAAAGGAATCATTCTCCGCTCTGCAGCCTTCGCTGGCATCATAAAGATGACGCCAGGTTATGAAGTGCCTGCTTCAATGTTGCATTTTCCTTCTTTAAGAAATACTGTAATTAAAAAACAGGATTACACCTTTGTTTGCCAATATGAGAACTTATTATCCTTAAGTGCTAAAAAAATTATTCTTTAATAACCCTATGGAGACGCAAAATGCTTTTATCGAATAAAGCGTGGAGAAACAGATTCGGGCGAAAGCATATTTCCGGTGCATTTTGCCGGTTATCTATTTTCTCTGTTGCATTTTTAGGCCTGACATTAGCCACAGTTTCCCGACAAACGAAAGCAGAAGAGGCGGTCACGGTTGCCATTGCCGCCCCCATGGTGGGTAACAGTTTCTCGATTGGCATCCAGTACAATGCAGGTGTCACTGCAGCCATCGATGCCTTACCTGGAGGGTTATTACTGGGAAGAAAGTTACATATTAAAACCTACGATGACAAATGCAGTACTCCGATTGCGGAGAAGGTAGCCGAGGATCTCGTTCTTGATCCTCCGGCTGTGGTGATCGGTCATTCCTGTTCGATGGCAACAATTGCAGCTGCACCTGTTTATGCACGTCACAATATACTGCAGATCACCCCGGCGTCCACCCAACCCAAAGTGACCGAGATGGGCATCAAGACAATCTTTCGCATGATTGGCAGAGATGATGTTCAGGGCGAAATCGCTGCGCAGCGAATCGCGAAGCGTCACCCAGGTGAAAAAGTCGGTGTTTTTTACTTTCCCGGAGGTTATTCTGTGGAGCTCGCTCGAACGGCTATGGATGCCTTGGAAAAACAAGGCATTAAAGCAGTTCATACAGCGATTGGCATTGCTTCAGCGTCATCCTATGCAGAAGATATCCAGGACTTTATTGATGCGGAAGTTGATGTTCTCTACCTGGTCGGGGGCGGGCTAGATAGCGGTGTGTTTGTGCGCCAGGTTAAGCAGATGGATGCACCCTTCGATATCATCAGCAGTGATACGTTAGTGTCAAAGGTGTTTATAGAAACAGCTGGCTCGGCAGGCGAAGATATTCCATTTACATTTCCCCCTGAAGCCTCAGAATTGTTCACTGCGACGCAGGCTGTAGCTGCGCTCAAAAAACAAGGCGAAGAGCCGGCCGGTTATACTCTGTTCGCCTATGCGGCAACGCAAACTTGGATTGAAGGTGTTCGCAGAGCCAATTCTTTTGATACAAATTTAGTAGCCGCCGCGATTCGCCAGGCACCGATTGAAACCGTCCTTGGCCGGGTTTCTTTTGACATGAAAGGAGATATCCATACCAACTACCCGGCCTTTTCCTGGTATACCTGGAAAAGAGGTAAGCGTGTTTCAGTGGATTAAACCTTTCTGTTTTAAGTTGTCCAGATTGACTCGACGAGTACCTCAGTCAGCCGCAGGTTTAAGTATTCGCAGGAGCTTGCTACTGGGTTTCGCAGCCATGGCCGCGGTTATGATTCTGGCCACTCTGGTTGCGCTTTTCAGTAGCAATCAGATCAGTAAGTCAATGGACATTATTATTGAGCAGCGACTGCCGACAATGATGCACACATTACGGGTGGCCAACGCTGTGGATGCACTTGCCGCAAGCGGCATTTCGCTGCAATCCGTTAGCAGTGAAAGCGATCGGCAGCATGCCGCGCAAAAATTGAACAATGCAATAACTGAGTTTGAGCAATCCCTGAGTGGCATTGACAGCATGGCAGCGGAAATGCGGGATGTGCGTCGTTTTGCGGCTGCGTTAACCGAGAATCTGCACAGCTTGCACACCATGGCTGAGCAGCGGATTGCTATGCTGCAAGAGCGTCAATTCGCACGCGAACGGCTGTTCTCCAACCTGCAAACCTTTAAGCAGCATTTGACCTATCGCGTGCGCATCATTGAAGCAGATAATGATCTTATCAATCACTTACTGTCTCGACCCTCGCCCCCTATGGAGCGAATAGTCGCAATGGCACGAAGCTCTGCGCAATGGAATCCGGTGCAGCGTTTCTACCGGGAGGTAGAGACCATCAGCAGACACACCCTGTCGGCCACCCAGGATCCAACGCTCTCTGCACTGGGGGTTTCACGGCAAACCTTATCAATTGCTCTGCTCGAAGCCGATATTACTTTTAAAAAGCTTCCCGCCGAGATCCACTCAAAGCTTGATAGATCATTCACCGAACTTCAGGAAATAGTGCTGGCAGAAAGCGGGTTACTGACGTTTCGCAAACGAGAATTATTGCTGGCAATTGACAGCCAAAACCTGATCAGTGAGAACCACCGACTAACCCACCTTATTGATCAAGCCGCTTCGGCCCTGATGAATCAGGAGGTTTCAGAGACAAACAATGCCGGCATGACCACTGAGCAAATACAACAAAAATACATGTTCATTCTCCTTTTGGTCACCTGTATCGGATTACTCGGCATTGCCGCCCTGATGTATTTTCATATAATACGTAATGTCATACTGCGCTTGTCCTGGCTAAGCGAATCCATGCTGTCTATTGCTGCAGGAAGACTTGACACTCCCTTGCCGCCATCCGGTAATGATGAGCTCGGACGTCTGGGTGTTGCCATCCGTCAATTTCAGAAAACGGCCGTTAATGCGGAGCTCAGGGAAGCTGATTTGCGTCTCAGTAAGCAAAAAGCAGAATTCTTCTACTCAGATCTGAAACAGAAGAGCCAGGAATTGGAGATAATGAACAGCAAACTAGAGAAGCTTTCCATAACGGACTTTTTAACCGGGCTTGCAAACCGTCGTCATTTTGACGAGAGTCTTGCTACAGAATGGACCAGAGCAATGCGAACAGGCCAACCCTTAGCCCTGATCATGATCGATGTTGATCACTTTAAAAATTTCAACGACAGATATGGGCATCAGGCAGGAGATGAGTGCCTGAAAAAAGTGGCAGGCGCTTTAACGGCCAATGCGTGCAGAGCAGGTGATCTCGTGGCTCGTTACGGCGGGGAAGAGTTCAGCATTATTTCAGCCGAAACGGATTTGGCCGGAGCCCGTGAATTGGCCGAGAAACTGCGACGGGCTGTTCAGGCAATGTCTTTGGTCAATGAGGGTAGTACATTAGGCATAGTCACCATTAGTCTGGGCATCGCTGTTTGCATTCCCGACAGAAAGAATACGGCAAGCGATTTAGTTTGTGTCGCCGACAAGGCTCTTTACCAGGCCAAGACAAGCGGACGAAACCGAAGCAAAGGTTTCGCAGAGCTTCAACAACGGGAAACAGTTAAGATTAACAATATGTAAGCTCGCGATAAGCAGAGCTCCTGTGTTGCAGAAGGAATAAGCAGCTAGAGCACCATATAGTTTAAAAACGAACGCCAGAGCTGACTAAGAATCGCTCAGGCGAGAGCCCAAATGATCGCAGGTAAGGCAAATTTTTGAAGATCTAGTGGGCCTAAATCGAAAAAATTTAACGCAACATGCGATCATTTGGGCTCTCGCTGGTGCTGTTTTTTTAAACTATATGGTGCGGGTTAAAGCTGTGAGCGGTGAGTTAGGGACTGTGTCCCGGTTAGGTGTGGCTACAATTCATGTTTTGCTTAAACACTCGGATCTTATACCCATGTTACTTCAAAATGCTTTGTCAGGCACGAGCTCGGAGACCAGAGCAAGACGCAACATGAGGTAATGGTTATTCCCTTCTCGATTGGTGCAACGCAGCACTGGTTTTCGAGCTAGCGCCCCGTAGGGCAAGGTAAATTGCACCAATCTGCTTTGTTATAAAATTTCTATGTAGAATAACTATACTTCAATTTTATGCCTGGCATCTCGGCACAATTTGCC
>NZ_JBFGZY010000009.1:0-40556 GCF_041586535.1 Psychromonas sp.
AGATTGGCATTAGCCAGCTCGGTGAAGCAGGAACCGGCATCGCAAGCAATTGTGGTGCACCGGCGCTGGTTTTCAGCTAACCGGAATCCCCTTCCTTTCCCGACTTGTCGGGCGCGTTAGCGAGGGGGGGGAGGACGTCAATGATTGGGTGATAATACCAATTCCACTAAATATCTAATCAATCCTACAGGCTAAATGAACCACTTCTGCGTTAGAAGTTTTGCAAAGGAAACAATTGATTAGTGCAACTGCTACCTTGAATTGATTCATTTTTTCTCGGTGATATTTGCTCACATACTTAATGGATTTGCTATAAAATATTTGCTTAGACTTATGCCAATTCAATGGAAAATTGCGTCCGGGAAATCTCTGAGGTTGTATTGTTTTTTCATAATTACATTTAGTGTATACGTTTCCACTTTATGTTATAAAGGCCTCTCTTGTTATTTCTAGCGGGTTTATATTATGTCTGAGTCACTGACACCAAATATCGAACTATTTATTGAAAAGATAGATCCTTTTAGCCGTTTGCCCGAAAAGCTGCTGAAGCAAGTAACCTCAACAATCAAAATTATCTACCTTGCGAAAGGAGAGGTGATTCCCCCTCCGCAAACCGATAAAGAAAAGTTTCTGTTTATCATCAGAACAGGTGCGGTAGAGCAAAGATTAACTGATGGTACGCTCAGAGGCCGCCTGGAAGAGGATGATGTATTCGGGTTTAGTCTTTTTTCCGAGTCAGAGACAAGTTATCAAATACAAGCGATAGATAATACATTGCTTTATATTGTACCTGCAAAAACGATCTATTACATTCAGTCTACCTATCCTGAATTCGCGCAACATTTTACCGATAAACCTGAAGACCGGATCTATTCCGCGGTCGAATCAACCTGGACAGATATTAATAGCAGCTCTTTTTTTTATACCGTAGATCAGGTCTCCAGCGCACGGTATACCGAAGTTAATAGTCATGATTCGATTCGCGCGGTTGCCAAAATACTGCGTGCTAATGATGCAGATTGCGCGATTGTCAAAGATGACAATAGGCTGATCGGCATTGTAACGGGCACCGATTTAATAGGGCGGGTTATTGCTGACGGCAAACCTACTGATTCGCCCATCAGCGAGATCATGAGTCCGGATCCGGTTACAATTGGTCCGCAGGAAACTGTTTTTGACGCAGCCATCTGTATGATGGAAAAGAACATCAAAAACCTGCCGATTGTTAAAGATAAGCAAGTGATTGGCTTGCTTTCTCTGCATCAGTTGTTTCAAAATCAGCGCATACAAGCGGTTTATCTGATTGATAAGATAAAGAAATCAAGCAGTGAAGTCGAATTAGCTGAATATATGCCTGAGCGTGGAAGAATCTTTCAGAAATTGGCAAATGATAAGGTGCCGGCGGATCTTATCAGTACCATTCTCAGCACTATTATGGATGCGGTTAACCAGCGACTGATTGACCTTGCTATTGATCGGTTAGGACCACCACCTTGTGACTTTGCCTGGATTGTTTCAGGCTCTCATGCGCGAAAAGAAGTCAATATTCTCTCGGATCAAGATAGCGGAATTATCATGTCAGATCAGGCGACAGCAAAAGATAAGGTCTATTTTCTGCACCTTGCAATGATTGTCGCCAAAGGAATGGATCTGTGCGGTTATGAACTTTGTCCCGGCAAATTTATGGCTGCCACACGCAAATGGTGCCAGCCACTTTCGGTGTGGCGGCAATATTATAAAAAGTGGATTCAGAATCCGGATTATGAACGCCTGTTAAATCTCAGTGTTTTCCTTGATACCCGCGTTATTTACGGTAACGGTCAATATCGGACAATATTATTTGATGAATTTAAAGAGATGACCTCACAGCGTTTTTTCCTGGCCAAGTTAGTCAGAGATGCTGCTGAAAATCGTACCCCGCTAGGTGTATTTCATAATCTTGTGTTAACTAAGAATGAGAACAATGAAAAAACTTTAAATATTAAGCGCTACGGCATTAATATCATTGTCGATCTCGCGCGGATTTATGCGCTTTCAGCTAAGGTTGATGCCTGTAACACGACCGAGCGATTAATTGCGGTCAATAAAGCCGGGTTGATTGAGGACGGTACATTAAAAAATGTCCTCAGTGCCTATAACTTCCTTAAGAGTTTTCGTTTCTCTTATCAGGCGGACATGATGAACAAAGGGGAAATCCCGAATAATCAGATAAACCCTGATTATTTTGGCAGTTTCGAACGTAAGCATATCAAGGACACTTTCCGTTTAATTGACGACTGGCAACAGTTTCTAAAGATGAAGTTTAACTAATGCTGCGCTTTTTTAAAAAAACTGACCTGCTCAGAGAGCTAAAAGACAAACGGGTTGCATGTTTACAACAGGCTCTACCGGATTCGATAAAAAATAATTTGCGTCAGCCAATACCGGATAAAAATACGCCTTTTAGAGCGCTTTCTTTTTTGGTTGTTGACTTTGAAACGACCGGAGTTGAGGCTGAAACTAGCGATATTCTGAGTATTGGTTGGATAGAAATTTCAAATATGCAGATAGACTTTGCTTCGCAAAGGCATTTCTATATTAATAACGGTCAATATATCAATCATGAAACCGCTGTTATCAACCACATCGTACCGCAAATGGTGCATCATGGTGTTAATCTGGCAGAAGCAATTGATATTCTGTTGGATCACGCGAAAGGTAAAATACTGGTGGTTCATGGCAAAGTCATTGAAAAGCGTTTTCTTGATTGCTACGCGCAGAAAAATTTACAGCTTCCAGAGCTTCCTTTGATATGGCTTGATACCTTGAATATAGAGAGGTGGCGGACAATGAAAATGGAAGCGAAGATTGATCAGGATACGAGTCTTTCCTCCGTCAGAAAACGCTATAACCTTCCACAATATAGTGCGCATAATGCCCTTATCGACTCGATTGCAGCGGCTGAACTTCTGCTCGCACAGGTTGCAAATATTTATCGGGATAGAAACGTAACATTCGAGCAGCTATATGGAATAAGCCAGTAGGTTGCCTGCTGTTTTAGCAATTGATTATCTTTCCGTTTTAAAACACCTATCCAAACCTGATCACAGGCTGGTGGTTTCTTCTGCTTTCAACGATACTGGTTGTCTTTGCTGCTACGCAGCAAGGACAGAGCCGTTATCTTCCACAGCGTTAATTCCGGCTCAACGAGCCGTATAATTTTCTATAGAGCACCATATAGTGATTTGGCTTGTGTAACCAAGTCATTACGTTGATCATGGCTGCTCACCCTGGCATAGCCAATCTTCAACTTGTCATTATGGCCTAAATGATATCGTCGGTGGTTGCCTGGCGTTCTGATAGTTGATGTTAACCGCCCAGTTTTATCCCAGCGGCGCATTGTCGGCACCGATACGCTATAAAAACGAGCAGCTTCACTAATACTAACCAACCTGAAATCGAGTGTTTTCATAACTCAACACCCCCTATGAGCAGGTTTAGTTAATTATTCCACTTCTTGCAAAAGCCCTCTTTACTCGTTTTTTGGAGAAGATCACCGGGTGCCCATAGCGATGGAATAGTTGTTTTTATCAGGCTCCCTATTATTGTTTTCGAAAACATTGCTTGGCGAGATCAAGGTCACATTATAACCGCCGACAGGTTGAGCTAGATCTCATTATGAACTGGATTCGCTATATAGAATCCGTTGGCGTTGCTAATGTTCATTTATTGTTTGCGGAAACAATAAAGTTTTGCTTTCAACTTACTTTTTAACCTTAATAATTAACCGGAGAAATTACATGTCAATAACGATTCTTTTGTCATTCTTTTTCTTTACCGGCTTTGTGGTTTTATACACATGGTCCAAAGTAAAGAAAGATGATCATGACTCTAAAGATGGCTACTTCCTGGGCGGACGTAGTTTAACGGGTGGTCTTATTGCAAGCTCACTAATCCTTACCAACCTTTCTGCTACCAGTTTTGTTGGTATGAGTGCACTTGCATTTAAAGGTAACATGTCGGTAATGGGCTATGAAGTAGCATCAGGTATTACCCTGGTAATCATTGCACTTTTCCTGGTTCCACGCTACTTGAAGCAGGGTATCACAACCATTCCTGATTTCCTGGAGTCTCGTTATGACCTTTCTGTAAAGAAATTTGTAACCATCCTATTCCTTTTAAGTTATATCATTAACTTATTACCAAATACGCTTTACGCAGGCGCGATGGTTATCGGCGGTATCTTCGATATTGAAACGCTGTTGGGTATTGATCGCTTCCAGTCTGTGCTTCTTATCTCAGCTGTTATCGGCTTCTTAGGTCTATTCTATGCAATCTACGGTGGTCTGAAAGCCGTTGTTATTGCAGATAGTATGAACGGTGTGGGTCTTGTTGTCGGTGGTCTAATGATCCCTATCTTTGGCCTTTATGTCCTTGGTGATGGTAGCTTTATGGATGGCCTGACAACAATCACAACCCAGGCAACAGATAAATTACAAGCTGTTGGTGCATCAGATGATCCTAACGTTCCATTTTCAACGATGTTTACCGGTCTTTTACTTGTTAACCTGTATTACTGGGGTACTGATCAGGCAATCATCCAACGTGCTCTTGGTGCGAAGAACCTTAAAGAAGGTCAAAAGGGTGTTATCTTAGCGGGTGCGATCAAAGTAATTACGCCTCTATTCCTTATCATCCCTGGTATTATTGCTTACCATATGTTCGGTACTGTAGATGCAGCAGGTCAAAGCTTTGAAGCAGATACAATGTACACGCGTCTGGTAGGCGAAGTACTGCCTAAGCCATTAGTGGGTTTCTTCATCGCGGCGATGTTTGGTGCAATCCTATCGACCTTTAACGGTGTATTGAATTCATCAACAACACTATTTACGTTAAATGTATATAAACCTTTCTTTGATAAAGAGGGTAAACTTTCTGATGAAGAGTTAGTACATAAAGGTCGTATATTCGGTGTGTTCATTGCAATCTCATCGGTTGTTATTGCCCCGTTCGTTATGTATGCACCAAACGGTCTGTTCGATTTACTACAGCGTCTTGCCGGTCTATTTAGTGTGCCGATCTTCACTATTGTATTCATGGGTTACTTAACTAAGTATGTTCCTGCTATTGCAGCAAAAGTTTCACTGGCGTTTTTCGTAGTCGCTTACGGTATCATTCAGTTCACACCAACTGAGTTCCATGATTACTTAGGTCCACTTAAGCCGCTTGCTGAATTACACTTCTTCCATCAACTGGCTGTACTATTCGCTATCTGTTGTGGAATTATGTTAGTTATCGGTAAACTACGGCCTCGTGAGAGTGCTTACATTATGCCTGTTAACGAAAATATTGATATCACACCTTGGGCATTCCGCTTTGAAGCATCAGGAATCATTCTTTACATGGTACTGGGTGCGTATATCGTATTCTCTGACCTTGGCCTGGTAACGGGTGATAAAGGCTTAATGGTCATCTACGCTATCGTTGGTCTAGTTCTTCTTACTGGTATGTTCTTCAGAATTAAGACGAAAAAAACTAATCTTCTTAACATGGCGGAAATGCCTGCTAACTAATAGCTAAATTTCTTCCACGTCCTAAAGCAGAGTTAATAACTCTGCTTTTTTTTGCCTGGCAAAGTAGGTAAACCCGCTTATACCAATCTAAATTGCGCAGCTAAAAATAATGAGAACAAGGCTTTGATTGAGCAATAGCAGGCTATTGTGATTGAAAACAACGCAGTTATCGTTAATTTTAACCAGCAAGATAGATTAGATATTTACTTAGATTGGTATTATTTGCAAAGCAGTGAGCTCCCTCTGACTAAGTCGAAGATAACCCCAATAGCGGCTTAGATAATAAATTCCAGTAACCCTATGAATCACTTAGGTGTAATTTCCACCTGTCGTTTTTTATCTTGATTGATATGGGACAATAAAGGCACCCTTTGATAGGTAGCCTATTTTCTGCTAAGTGTGTAAAATAGCATCACTGAATCAGTGAAATGTACACCGCACAGGCCATAAACACGATTGCTTTGTAGGGGGTATAAGGAAGTAAAGCTGCCATTATGCAGCAAAAACATTAACGTATATGGATGCAGATAATGAGTGTGACATTTAAGGACGTGGCAAAGTTAGCCAATGTATCGACGCAAACAGTTTCCCGGGTCACTAATGGCTCGCCTAATGTGGCGGAAGAGACCCGAATAAAAGTCAATGCAGCCATTAAACAATTAGGTTATATCCCCAATAAAGGTGCACAGATATTAGGTCGGGCAAAATCAACCATGATTGGCGTAGTAACCATCGATATTCTGCTGCATGGTGCCTCATTGATTGCCAACGGTATCCGTCAACAGGCTAAAGACCTCGGTTACGGCACCTCCCTGGCGGTTGTTTCTGAACATTCACTGGAGAAAATAACAGCGGCAATTGACGAGCTTAAATCGCAACGGGTGGAGTTCATTATAATGAATATTCCGCTCAGCAAAGAAGAGTCGGAAATGCTGGTTGCACGCTATTCAGGTATTCATTTTGTATTTATTGATGTTCCCCCAAACAGTCAGGTTAATGCAGTATGTGCAGCGAACTATGAGGGCGCGCGGCAAGCTGCTGAGCTGATGCTCTCCCTGCAGAGAAAACGATTTTTACTTATTACCGGCCCACATGATTCCAGCGCGTCGGAACAGCGCCTGCATGGGTGGCTGGACGTATTAAAAGAGCATCCTGATGCTCAGGTTGTCAACCAGCTTGAAGGGGACTGGCAGGCGCGCAGCGGTTATCTGCGCACCCGTGAAGCACTCGGTAACAGTAGTGATTTTGACGGCGTGCTGGTTGGTAGTGATCAGATGGCGCTCGGCGTTATAAGGGCGTTAAACGAATTTAACTTGAGTGTGCCGCAGCAAGTTTCTGTTATCGGTTTTGATGATACGGCTGACAGCGCTTATTTCTCGCCGCCTCTGACAACCATCAGGCAGGACTTTTTATTGATTGGAGAGCGCAGCGTTTTAATGGCCTTAGGCATGGCTGATAAACCGGCAAAACAGTTTCAGCAGGAATCCATTGTCACCCAGTTAATCGAAAGAAAAAGTACCCAGCTTTACCAGCAGGCACAAGATAATAAGCAAAAAATGCGGGAATTACTCAGGCAGTTTGAACAACTGCTTGGCGACTAGAAAATAGGCAAAAAAAAGCTTCTCATTGAGAAGCTTTTTGTCTTTGAAAGCAATGTGCAGCTTTAAACCTGGGCAATTTTACAGGTGTTGGTTGAGCCAGCATAGTGATCTTCACCATGGGTGATTAACACTAAATCGCCTTCCTGCAGGTAACCACGCTGTTTTAATGTTTCAATTGCATTACGTGTAAATTCGGCATTATTGGTGGTGGTTGAATTAAAATTAACCGGTGTGACACCACGGTATAGGGCACAGTAGTTTAATGTCTGCTTATTGCTGGAAAGTGCAAAAATCGGCAATCCAGAACTTAGACGTGACATTAATAACGGGGTTGTCCCGGACGCCGTCAAGGCAACAATCGCTTTAATACCTACTGTATGGTTTGCGGCAAACATTGCGGTCATCGCCAGTGCTTCAGTCGGGTCATCAAACATATACCCCATACGGTTTTTAGAAATATTGATGCTTGGATGTTTTTCTGCACCCAGACACACTTCACTCATCGCTTTGACGGTTTCAACAGGATAAGCGCCTGCAGCTGTTTCCCCGGAGAGCATCACCGCATCAGTGCCATCTAATACCGCGTTGGCCACGTCCATTACCTCTGCACGTGTCGGCATCGGCGCGCTGACCATCGATTCCATCATCTGTGTGGCAGTGATAACCACACGGTTTAAACGGCGGGCAGTGCGGATCATGTTCTTTTGTACGCCAACCAGACGCGCATCACCAATCTCGACACCGAGGTCTCCACGGGCAACCATTACCACATCAGAGGCAAGAATAATATTTTCCAGTGCTTCCTGAGTTTCTACCGCTTCCGCGCGCTCTACCTTAGCAACGATTTTAGCGTTACAACCGGCTTCTTTGGCCAGGCGGCGTGCATAGTGAATATCTTCACCATTACGCGGGAAAGAGACGGCCAGATAATCACAACCGATTTCAGCGGCGGTGATAATATCTTTTTTATCTTTAGGGGTTAACGCCGCTGCCGATAAACCGCCGCCTTTTTTGTTAATCCCTTTATTGTTAGATAAAGGCCCGCCAATGGAGACTGTGGTGTGTACCTGGTTGCCGATAACCTTTTCAACAATTAACTGTACACGGCCATCATCCAGTAATAACAGATCACCAGATTCCACTTCCTGCGGCAGGGTTTTGTAGTCAAGACCGACCGCCTGCTGGTCGCCCTGACCTTTTTTTATATCACTGTCTAATATAAATTTATCGCCAACTGCGAGTTGGATTTTACCGTCTTTAAAGGTTGATACTCGAATTTTCGGGCCCTGCAGGTCACCCATAATAGCGACTTCTTTGCCTAAACGGGCGGCAATTTCCCGTACCTCATTGGCACGTTTTATATGGTCAGCAGGCTCGCCATGGGAAAAATTCATGCGCACCATATTGGCACCCGCAGCGATAATTTTTTCCAGATTATTATCACGGTCGGTAGCCGGACCTAATGTGGTAACAATTTTTGTACGTCTGGTCATTTTTAGTTCCTATTAGTGTTGATTGTTGATTGTTGATTTATCCCCAATTCGCAACAAGGTAGTGCCGCGCAAATTTGGAGCTAAATTAGCTTGTTATGGTCATTATGTGTCTGGCGCCATCTTTCGCCTGACTGAGGTAGATCGACTCTTTTAAGCCTGTAGCCGCCTCGTATTGAGCGGCAATGGCTGCTTCTACCTGTTTAACCAGAGTAACCGGGAGTAATGCAGCAACGTAGCTGCCAAAACCACCAGCGATCATCCGCACTCCGCCCAAGTCGCCAATTTCAGCTTTGACAATCTCTACAAGCAGATCAATTTCAGGCTCCGTGATTTCAAAATCATCGCGCATGGAGCGATGTGACTGTTCCATTAATTGCCCGATTAGCAGCATATCTCTTTGACTCAATGCATCAGCAGCCTTTAAGGTTCGCTCATTTTCACTGATAACGTGGCGTGCGCGTTTTGCCAGCTTTGTATCCAATTCATTAAAATGTCTCTCAAACTGTTGATGAGTTACATCCCGCAAGGCCGGCACAGAGAAAAATTTTGCCACTTGCTGACATTGCACACGGCGGGTATTGTATTCATTGTCAACTAAGGCACGCTTCTTATTAGCGTTGATGATCATCATGGTCATATTTTCAGGGATAGCTATCTGCTGGGCCTGCCGTGAGCGGCAATCAATCAGCAGTGCGTGATCCTCTTTAGCACAGGCTGATACAAGCGGATCTGCAATGCCGCAGTGACGGCCGATAAATTCATTTGCAGCCTGCTGAGCGTTTAATGCGAGATCGGGCTGGCTGATCTGCAGGGCGTAGAGTGTTTTAAAAGTCTGCCCAATTACTACCTCAAGTGCTGCAGATGAACCCAAACCCGCTCCCTGAGGGATATCCCCGCTGAGCACCAGATCCGCCCCCCGAAACTGATACCCGCATGCCAGTAAATGCTTCACGATACCGCGAATATAGTTTGCCCAGATATAATCGCTCTGAAACTCAATCTCTTTGCTCAAATCAAATAACGTTTCCTGATAACCGTAATCAAGCGAAATAACCCGGACGATATTGTCATCACGTTTCGCTGCTGCCACCATCAGCTGATAGTTAATCGCACAGGAGAGGGCAAAACCGTCATTATATTCACACAGCTCACCGAACAGGTTAACACCACCGGGCGCCTGGATAATATGGGTAGCAGGGTAGGCAAACAGGCTGGTGAAAGCCTCTTTTACCCTGGCAATTAAAGTATTCATTACCTTTTCTCTAAGTTCGTTTTTAAATCAGTAATAGCAAGATTTAACTCCACCGCGCAGAATCCTGTAGCCAGATAACCGGATTGATTATTCCGCTAGCCGAAACTCAAACAGGTTTCTTATTTCTCTTTTACAATAAGATGTTGCTGTGCAGGCAGGTTGCGAACAGCTACCTGAATAAGCAGGTAGCTGCTGCTAATTTGCCGGTACTAGATTTTTTTCAGATAGAGCATCAGCGCTGATTCCGGATCAAGAATCGGTAAGGTCAGACCAATCTCTTTGAGGTTTTCACCACTTAAAGTCAGTGTTTTATCCAGCCATTTAGGGCGTTGTTTCATTAACTGGAAGCTTGTATCCGGCATTTCAACTAATTTCACCTGATAGTTAGCATCAGTATCAATGCAGCTGATCCGCAGCGGGGTGGGGAGCGCGTAATCAGGCATGGTTAGTTGACAAACCGTAATCAGCATCTCCTGATCATTTTGTACACCATAAATATTCTGGCGTTTATCCGGTGTATCTAAACGGAAGCTGCGACCACTGTGTAATAATTCACGGTATTCTTTATGCAGCGTTATATATCTGGCAAAGGCTTCTCTTTCTTCTTTAGGCACTTTTACCGGATCTAACTCGACACCCATATGACCACCTAATGCAGTGATACCGCGCATATTGATATGGTGGCGGCGATTGGTTGAGTGACACTCCTCCGGACCGATATGCGCGCCCATTACTTCAGGCGGGAAGAAGTAACTCATGCCGCGTTGAATCTGCTGACGCTCTAATGCATCATTACAATCTGAAGCCCAGAAACGGTGAGTGCGTTTAAGGATTTCAAAATCAATACGACCACCACCAGAAGAACAGGATTCAATTTCAACTTCACTATGGGTTGCCAATAATTTATCTAACAATGCATATAACGCCTTCGTTTGGCCGTGAACAGCAGGCTTGCCTTCGTGACCCGGCTGTACTAACTCGCGGTTCATATCCCATTTCATGTAAGATATATTATAACGGGTGAGCAGATCATTTAGGCGATCAAACAGGTAGTTGAAGCAGTCCGGGTTCTGCAGATCCAGCAGATACTGCCAGCGGCCTGAAGGCTGATGGTAACCCTGCAGCTCTAGCACCCACTCAGGATGTTCACGGTAAAGGTTTGAATCTTTGCTGATCATTTCCGGTTCAACCCAAAGACCAAATTCCATACCCTGGTTGTTAACATGCTCGATCACCGGCTCCAGACCATTTGGATATTTTGTCTCATCAAGGTACCAGTCGCCTAATGAGGTACGATCATCATCACGGCCGATAAACCAGCCGTCATCAATAATAAAGCGCTCAACCCCCATCACAGCAGCTTCTGTTGCCATTTTCATGATGTATTCAGGGTTATGCTCGAAGTAGATCCCTTCCCAGGTATTAAGGTGTACCGGACGTGGTTTATTCAGCGGGAATTTTAGAATGTCGCTGCGTACAAAGCGGTGGAAGCGTTCAGAGATACCATTCAGACCTGCTGCACTGAAAGTTGCGTATAACCAGGGCGTTGTATAACTTTCAGATTCAGCCAGAACCGTTTCACCGGTAAGCAGTAATTCACCGGCCTGAACAAAACGACGACCATCACTTTTTACATCTGCACGCAGCTGGTGGTTACCGCTCCAGCCTAAATGGAAGCCCCAAACCTGACCATTTTGCTCATTAAAGTGATCGCTACCAACAAATAGACCCGGGAAGTTTTCGTGAGATGTTCTGCCGCGACGGTTTTCCTGCATGAAACCACCATGTGAAAATGATTGACGGTGTGTTTGAAATTCACGTGTCCAGCGGCCGTAGAAAGACATCAGTTCATTTGCATGGTTTGGCACGGGTAATGTGGAAGAAAGCTTGGTTAAATGATAGTTACCTGCACCGATGTTGGTAACGGTAATTCGTTTTTGAATAACATCACTTTCGAAATCAAGTTTGAGTTCAATGTCTAATTGCAGTTGTGCAACCTTATCCTGAAGTTTAAAGACAACTGACTGATCAGTTACGTTCTGATCAATAACTTCAAATACCGGTGCCCAATCATGGCTATTACGGTGACCTTCAATACCGGGTGCATTAAAGTGACCGCTACCTAACTCCGGACACAAAGAGAGCGGAACATCAACGTCAAGACGTGCTTGAGAAATGGGGCGCTCGGTAGAAAGCATAATGTCGGGATCAATCTGATTTATCTTCGCTCCCCAATGCAGAATTTCAGGAACGCGCTCAACTTTGATTATCAGACTGCAACTTTTGCTGGTCAGGTGGATAATTTCGCTCATTGTATCTCCAGAATATAATGTAATAATTAAGAAACTTGTGTTTGCGTAAACATTTTGTGTAGATTGGCATGTTTTCGCTTTTATTGAGAGCTTGTTTGGCTTT
Source organism: Psychromonas sp. (assembly GCF_041586535.1). Taxonomy (GTDB): domain Bacteria; phylum Pseudomonadota; class Gammaproteobacteria; order Enterobacterales; family Psychromonadaceae; genus Psychromonas. Next base: position 12,314 of record NZ_JBFGZY010000009.1, read on the forward strand.
AATTGTGATGCGGTTCAATGTTTTGTTTTCTTTTTGTGTTTTCAATCACTTTTCATGTTTGCAAAAACATGCGCGTCCATGTTTAATAACAAAGGCACAATCCGATAAATTAAAAAGATTCAGGGGCAGTTGAGGCATGACCGTCAATATGAAAAATTAAAAGTGTAGTGCGCTTTCGGCTCAGGGAACAATTTAGTGCATTAAAAATGCGCAATATTCACAATGATTAAACTATATGGATAGCAATCAATAATGAGCGTGACGTTCAAAGATGTGGCTAAGTTAGCCAATGTGTCGACCCAGACGGTTTCCCGAGTTAGCAATGGCGCCGGCAACGTTGCGGAAGAAACCAGGCAAAAAGTTAATAGCGCGATTAAAAAATTAGGTTATGTTCCCCATAAAGGTGCGCAAATATTAAGGCAGACAAGCTCAAAGGTGATCGGTCTGGTGACCTTAGATATCATGCTGCAAGGCGCATCGCTTATAAGCAACGGTATTAGGGAGCAGGCGAAAGCGCTCGGTTACGGCATCTCTTTGTCGGTGGTTGCAAAGCATTCAATGGAGAAAATAACCGCGGCAGTCGACGATCTTAGATCGCAACGGGTGGAATTTATTATTATGAATATTCCGCTCGGCAAAGAAGAAGCGGAAATGCTGGTTGGTCAGTATGCAGATATCCATTTTGTTTTTATTGATGTTCCACCGGAGAGTGGGGTTAATGTTGTTTGTGCCGCTAACTATCAGGGAGCCAGACAGGCCGCCGAGCTGATGCTCTCGCTGCAGAGAAAACGTTTTCTGCTTATTACCGGCCCGTCTGATTCCAGTGCCTCGCAACTTCGCCTGCAAGGTTGGCTGGATGCTTTAAAAAAGTGTGCTGATGCCCGGATTGTCAATCAGTTTGCAGGAGACTGGACAGCCGCCAGTGGTTATCTGCATGTCCGTGAAGCGCTTAGCTACGGCTGTGGGTTTGATGCGCTGCTGGTGGGCAATGATCAGATGGCGCTTGGCGTTGTAAGAGCCTTAAACGAATTTAACTTGAGTGTACCGCAGCAAGTATCGGTTATCGGCTTTGATGATAGCGATGACAGTGCTTATTTCTGGCCACCTCTGACAACGATAAGGCAGGACTTTAGACAGATTGGCGAGCGCTGCGTTTTAATGGCGTTAAGCATGGCTGAAACACCTGCTGCTGATTGCCGCAAAGAGGCCATCGCCACCACATTAATAGAAAGAAAAAGTACTCAGCCTTATTTGCATAGCCAGAAGGACAATAAACAGAAAATAGCCACTTTACTCAAGCAGTTTGAAAAACTGCTTCCTCAGTAGTTATAAAGCCCTCGAGAGAGGGCGGCTGGTGTTATTTGTTAATCAAGAAAAGCTTATTTAACTTTAAAAACACGCTGACGCACTTTTTCCAAACGATTAAGTATATCGTCGAGGCGATCCGGTTTTACCATAAACTCCTGGAACCCTTTCATCGCTTCTTTGGCCATCGCCGGATCGGTATCCCGGTCAAAGAACTGCGCTGTACCATCGGCACTATTAAGCATTGCAACACCCTTGTTTAAAAAGACGTTATCAACAGCTTGTGCCTTATTGTTAGGCGGGATCTGCAGCAGTGCTTTGTTGACTAAAGTTTGGTTCTCCGGGCGGGCCATAAACGCTAAGAATTTGCGGGCATCTTGTTTATTTTTAGCCCTGGATGGAATATGCAGCGTATCCATCGGCGCATCTTCAGCGATAGCCACCTCCGGGTTAATCACCGGGAACTGCATAAACGCCAATTTACCTTCAAGTTCTGCCGGGAAGTTAGGGGTAATAAAGTTACCAATCAGATACATTGCAGCTTCACCACGGTACAAGAAGGGTTGTGCTTCCTGCCAGGAGTAAGTTGCATGATTTTCCAGATAATAACCCGGTTCAACCACCTGTTTCCAGGTTTCAAAGGTTTTCTTAACGCGTTGATCGGTATAAGGTACTTTACCGTCCATCAGCTCCATATGGAAATCCAGACCGTTTACACGTAAGTTAATATAATCAAACCAGCCCGCAGTAGTCCACAGGTATTTAGTACCGATAGTGACGGGAGCTATATTGTTTTTCTTCAACGTAGCACAGGCAGCCAGAAACTCATCCCATGTTTTTGGTTCGCTAATACCATACTGATCGAAGATATCTTTGCGGTAATAGATACCCCATTGATAGTATGTATAAGGTACTCCCCATTGTTTGCCGTTTATGCTCATTGCCGGCTTGGCGCTGACGAAATCTTCATGCAATTTGTTTGCATCCCAAATATCTGATACATCTTCAAACAGACCGCGGTCAACAAATGTTTTCATACGGTTACCGGCATACCAGAACACCACATCCGGTGGTGACGTTACTAGCCAGTTACGTATGGTGGTTTTGTAACCTTCGTGATCATAGAGGTTATAAGTTACTTTTATATCAGGATTTTCTTTTTCAAACGCAGTTACAATTTCGCTAAATGCCGCCTTGGGTGCGGGATCCGATGCATCGGAATTGATGATTAATTCACCAGCATATGACATCGAAGACAGTGTGACTGAAATCGCACTGGCAGCCAATATTGTTTGGAGCTTTTTCATATTGTATCCTTGTAAGTAATGTTGGGGCTGAGTCAGCCCCTGACGGTTAACCTTTTGTTGCACCTAGCGTTAAGCCCGCAATAAAATGACGCTGCATTGCGAAAAACAGTGCTACCGGCGGTAAAGCAGCCACCACGGCACCTGCTGAAATCAGGTTCCATGAAGCAAGCCACTGTCCTTGAAGCGAACTGAGTCCCGCCGTAACAGGACGGACGGTGTCGCTTTGCACCAATACCAATGCCCAGAAATAATCATTCCAGATAAAGGTAAATACCAGTACTGCAAGAGCCGCTAATGCCGGACGCACCAGAGGCAATACGATATACCAGAATATTTTAAACTCATTGACGCCATCTACCCGTGCTGATTCCAATAACTCATTGGGCAAACCGACAATAAAGTTGCGCATAAAGAGGGTGCAGAATCCCGTTTGGAAAGCGACATGAAACATGATTAACGCCATGTGCGTATCATATAAGCCGAGATCAATGGTTAAATCCCGGACAGGAATCATTAATATTTGAAAGGGTACAAAGTTACCGCCAATGAAGATGGCAAGCATCCAGATATTGGCTTTAAACTGGTATTTTGCCAGGGCAAAGCCAGCCAGAGTTGACAGCGCTACAGCCCCCATCACGGCGGGCAGGGTAATGAGCATAGAATTGAGCAGATATTTCCCCATTTCCGTTGACTGGAATACCATTTGATAGTTTTCAATAAAGTTAAAACTGGTTGGCCATCCCCAGTAGTTACCCTGATTAATATCCTGAATAGAACGGATCGAGGTCATCATTACCGCTGCAAGCGGCATCAGCCATAATAAAATAGTAACGGGCAGTGAGATACGATAAGCAAGGTTAATAAATCGTGATGAATGTTCAATCGGTTTTGGATACATTATTTTTCACTCCTTAGCATACGGACGAGGAAGTATGCGATATAGACAGCCATAATCAAAAACAATACGACGGCGACTGCTGCACCGTAACCCATTCGATAATTGAAAATGGACTCTTCATACATCATATATGCAAGTACCGTCGAGCTCCCCCAGGGTCCTCCGGCCGTCATGGTGGCAACTAAGTCAAATGAACGTAATGCGCCGATTACCGTCACTACCACAGCGATGAAGGTTGCAGGAGCGAGTTGTGGCAATATAATGTGGCGTAACATTTTCAAGCCTTTTGCGCGATCCAGACGGGCAGCTTCAATCTGATCCGGGCTGAGGCTGTTTAAGCCGGTAAGGTAAAGGATCATACAGTAGGCAATTTGCGGCCATAAGCCGGCGGCGATAATACCGTAGGTAACATATTCCTCACTCGACAATAACGCGATGGTCGGAAAGCCAAAGAGATCCAGCATACTGTTAAGCAACCCTAAATTAGGGTCGTAAAACCAGGAAAAAACTAAACCTATTACCACCTGGGAAATAACAAAGGGAAAAAAGAATAAGGCTTTAACCAGGCGGATCCCGCGTACCTGCTGGTTTAAGAACAGTGCAATGGCTAAGCCGATCGGCGGTGCCAGCATAAAAAGTACCATCCAGATAACGTTGTTGGTTAATGCAGTCCAGAATGTTTCCGAGTCAAACAGTTGAATATAATTATCAAAGCCAATCCAGGTTTTATCACCCATGCCATCCCAGTTATAAAAGCTGAGCATAAAACTACTGACGATCGGGTAGAGGACGTAAATACTGAATAATAACAGCGCAGGTGCCATGAATATCCAGGGCGTAAGCTGTTTAGGGAGCCTGCGGCGTGGGCTGGGCGGCGCATTTCTGAGCTGCTTAGAGTCTGTTGTGGGCGAGTGTTGAACCGGCATACCTGCTCCATATTTATTATTTGTTGACCTGATAATTCGTGTGTTTGTTTGCGCAGCCATTTAAAAATTGAATGTAATAATAGAGTTAGGGTAGTAGATAAAATCAGTAAGGTAAAAATATTCACGGGGAAAATAAAGATAAAATCCGGAAATGGGCGTTCAGGCACATTATTAAATATTTATACTTTATTGGGTCACGATTAAATAAATTAAGGCTATTTATCAGCCGGTTGTTGCGCTAGGTTTAAAGCTTAAAAAAATTAAATGTTAAATGTTGAATGTTGAATGTTAAGTGATGTTTCCGAAAACAAAATTGTCTTTTTTAATGCTTTTTTACTGGGAATAAAACTGATTTCATAAAACTTAAAACCTTAGAGGGCATTTGCAATGGCTGCAATTTCATTACAACAAGTTGTAAAACGTTTTGGCGAGGTCGAAACCATTCATGGTATCGATTTAGAGATAAAAGATGGTGAGTTTACAGTCTTTGTAGGGCCTTCCGGTTGTGGTAAATCTACTCTGCTGCGTCTTATTGCCGGACTGGAAGATATCAGCAGCGGCACAATTTCCATTGGTAATGCTGATGTCAGCCATGTTGAGCCGGCCGATCGCGGTGTGGCGATGGTGTTCCAATCCTATGCGCTTTATCCGCACATGACGGTTGAAGAAAATATGGGCTTTGCTTTGAAGATGGCCAACGTTGACAGTAGTGAAATTAAAAAGCAGGTAAAACATGCCAGTGATATTCTGCAGCTTGGTCCGTTATTATCACGCAAACCCAAAGAGCTTTCCGGTGGCCAGCGTCAGCGGGTTGCAATAGGACGTGCCATTGTCCGTGATCCGGAAGTGTTTTTATTTGATGAACCACTGTCTAATCTAGACGCCGAGTTACGTGTTGAAATGCGTCTGCAGATAGCCAACCTGCATTCACAACTGGCTAATACCATGGTTTATGTTACCCATGATCAGGTTGAAGCGATGACATTGGCGGATCGGATAGTGATCTTACGTGACGGCAGAGTAGAGCAGGTAGGTACGCCGATGGAGCTTTATTACCAACCCGGCAATGAGTTTGTCGCAGGATTTATCGGTTCACCGAAAATGAACTTTATACCAGTAAAAATAGCTGATGTTAACGGCTTACAAGTGAGTGTGGAATTGCCTGACGGTCAGCTAGTAGAGCTCAAAACCCACACTGCAACATGTAAAAAAGGTGACCAGCTTAAACTCGGGGTCCGGCCTGAACATATCCAGTTGCTTGACAGTGAATCGAGCGCACTAACCTTGCCGTTTCATGCGGATAATGTCGAACGTTTGGGCAACAGTACCTATCTGTTTGGTCATTATCAGGATCTGGACAATTTTAAAGTACATATTCCTTCCGATCAGCAGGTGTCCAGAGGGGATAATATGTCGCTGTATATTGAGAAAGCGAATCTGCATCTGTTTGATGAGCAGGGTTTGTCACTGCGCGAGTATAAGGAATCTTAATTGGTATTACGCTTAAGCGATTAATCTTAACAGCTCAGTAAGTCTGCCCTGGTAAATTAATTCCAGGGTGGGAAGGCTGATTTTTCCACATCACTGGGAAATATCAGGAAACTCTGATAAACCTGATCTCTGAATAAGGATCGGCTTCAAAATTACTTGATCTTTTGTTTCCAACATAACCAGTCATTTAAGGTTTTTTAGAAATAATGTAGAGAAAGTTATTGTGTAACGATTCCTAAGCGATATTCCTCAATATCGCTCTGTCCTTACCTCCCTCCGTTAAGCTTGATTAAACAGTCGTTTATTCTTTCAAAATACCTTTTTGGGTTAATAGATAAGCATAATAAACATAAGCAAAATAAAGTACAAAACTAATGGCCGTTGAGTAATATCCTAAAGGCTCGGCTTCGACTAATGCTCTCCAGGTCGGGGAAAATAGGTTGTGGGTCAGCAGTGCTGCCATTAGGGGGATATAACCAAGGTATAGCTTTAATGCCACCACTTTTAGCCTGAATAGCTGCAGTGCACAGATATAGAAGTAGATGGGAGCAAATACATTAAAAACATGATCAAGGGTCTGAAGGCTTTTATGGTACTCCCCGGCCAGACCTTCGACAACTAAGTCACCAGAAACAATAAAATAGTAACTGGCTAAGTTGGTTAAGCTAAATGTTGCATAAATAAATAATACCCAGACTAGAATCGGTCGCTTAAGTTTCTCATTGCCGGCTGATTCCGGTTGTTGCTGCTTTTCTTTGTTAGTGGCCATATTTTTTCCTTTGGGTTGCAATAGGGGGTAGTAAGGGAACTATTTTTTTAACCTTTCGAGTATAAATCTTTTCAGGGGTTCGGATGTTGGTATATGCTGTTTTTTTAAGTTTTCAGCAACGGCACAAGCTAACACTTAAAATGTATGCCAGATAGCCCTTGTAGTGCAGCAGAGACACAAATCAAGCCTTTCATTAAGCCTAATTGAATTTCACTGTCTAACTGTAAACGTTTACAATAGCATGGCCTGAGCCACCGGATCCATTTGAATCCGGTGGCAAAGTATGTCTTTTGCTTGTTTATTTGCTATTAATCACAATTAATTGGATATCTTCCCCCGACTACTTAAAATTGCAGGAATCAGCCTGTTGAAAGGTGACTCCTATTGCATAAGTCAAAAGGCAATGCATGAAGTAGAAGGTTTAGATAATTCTCATAATAAAAATCCATGGAGCGATTTTGAAGCAGCATTCATTTTAACGCATAAAAATGAATAGAAAATCCTTGAGCTTGCTATTCATTAAATGACAGTCTTACCTGATACTGATAACGCTTTTTATTTAAAAGAAACTCCTGGTGGACACTTGGACTCCAGGAATCATCACCCCCGACCCCCATATGGAAGCCGTCTAAACGCAGATAAAGCTGATCTTTTGCAATCAGCTCATTGGTGTGCTTAACTTGTGCCACATTAGCTTGACTATAACGGCTGACCGACAGATGGAAATCACCTGCTATCGTTAATTCTCCTACCTTGGCTTCTTTAACATCACAACGCAGCCCGCTCTCTGTCGGGAATATATAAGGTGTATGCATCTCTTCAATGGAACAGGAATGACGTCCAAAATAGGCAGACAATATACGATCCGGATAGTTTTCATGCGGACCGCGCCCAAACCAATTTATTTTTTTATCTGTATTAGGTAATACCAATTCCAGGCCGACTCTGGCTAAAGGCGGTAATGATTTAGCAGCACGCAGATCGATATCAATCAATACCGAGCCTTGTGCATCTATCTCATATTTCCAGCGCGTAGCCAGCATCAGTTTGCCTTGATAATAGTGACCGAACTGCACCTCTACCTGTACGATATGGGTTAATCTACGTGCTTCAATATTTAAACATTCTACATGCAGATCATTAAGACCTGCTGCTTGCCAACGGCTAGCCCAGGCATTTTCATCAATATTATCAGCTTCGCTTGTACCGATATCATTATCAAGCGGCGCACGGAAAAAGTTATCTTTGGGCCCTTGCAGTAGCTTCGCTTGGCCATTAACTAACCAGCTGCTGAGCAGACCCGTTGTTTTATCTATTTCAATGCTGAAATTATCCGCGGTTACTGAAATAGCCTGCCCGTTTTCATGCAAATCAGGTGCTTTACTTTGCGGTTGCGAGAGAGCTAATAATTCACCCATGTTGGCAATCTGCAGCTGCTCTGTAGCTACCACAAACCCTTTCTCAGCCCAAGGTTTATCCCTGTTTAGGCGCACCTCAATATTAAGGTGATAATCGCAATCTGGTTTTTGTTCAGGAAGCGCCTCTAGCAGGGTTATTACCTGATCACTTTTTGCTGCTACATCTAAAATGATTTCACCTGACTCAATCACATAACCTTCTTCACTGACATTCCAGTACAGCGTTTCCCCATTACTTGTCGTGAACAGGTTTTCATTGTTCACTTTAATGGTTAATTTAGAATCATTGACCTGGCTGAATTGATAATACTGTTGTGCTTTTTTTGCTTCAAAAACAGTCGGGTGAAGGCTTCTGTCCGGAAAAATCAAACCATTAATACAGAACTGACGGTCATTAATCAGATCACCAAAATCACCGCCGTATGCCCAGTATTTTTGACCCTTTTCATCTGTTTTGGTTAGCCCCTGATCCACCCAGTCCCATATAAAGCCCCCCTGCAGTCTTGGGTTTTCACGAAACGCCTGCCAATATTTATCAAAACTCCCCAAACTGTTGCCCATAGCATGCGCATATTCACATAAGATCAGGGGACGGTTTTCATTAGGTAATCCAATCCATTTTTTCAGTGCAAATTTGGGGACGACGCTGACAGCATTCGCTAATGTGACATCCTCATCTACACGTGCGTACATAGGCGCAATAATATCTGTGGCAGCCGTATTTGAGCCGCCACCTTCATACTGAACAGGACGAGTTGGATCTTTCTGTTTCGTCCACTGGTACATAGCATGGTGGTTATTGCCGATACCGGATTCATTGCCCAACGACCAGATAATAATAGAAGGGTGGTTTCTATCGCGCTGAACCATACGTGTCATACGGCGCATATAAGCATTTAACCAGCTTGCATCATTGGAAAGTCTTGACATTGGGAATTGCCCGTGTGTTTCAATATTGGCTTCATCAACCACATATAAACCGTATTGATCACACAACTCATACCATGCGGGGTGATTCGGGTAATGTGCAGTACGCACCGCATTAAAGTTATTTTGCTTAAGCAGCTTAATATCAACCAGCATATCTTCCCGGGAAACTGCATGCCCTTTTTCAGGGTGGTGTTCATGACGGTTAACCCCCCGAATTAACAGAGGTTCTCCATTCACTTTAAGTTGCCCGTCGCTGATTTCAACAACACGAAAACCAACCTGGAAAGCTTCGCAATCCAGCACTTCATCGGTACTATCAATAAGCGATACCACTGCACGATACAAATACGGCGATTCTGCGCTCCATTTTTGCGGCGATATTACGCTGATCTGATGTTCCACCTGATCTAAAGCAGGACCTTTTTCATCTATAATACGTTGCCCGGAATTTGCCAATACAGCTTCTGATACCGGCTGTAGTTGCGCATCGAACAGCTGTACTTTGACTCGATGTTCCTGACTTTGCCCGCTTAAAAAAGTGCAAACATTGAGTGTTCCGTGGTTATAACACCGATCCAAATCGGTGCTGAGTGTCACATCGCGAATAGAAAAAAACGGTTTACTCAACAGGGTTACATCGCGAAAAATTCCGCTTAACCACCACATATCCTGATCTTCAAGATAACTGCCATCAGACCAGCGCATTATCATCACGGTCAACTGGTTGTTTTTTGCAAACAGATGGTTCGTTAAATCAAATTCAGCAGCTAACCGACTATCTTGAGAATAACCAATCCATACACCATTGCACCAGAGATGGAATGCGGAGTTAACACCATCAAAAATAATGCTTTGTTTACGCCCTTTCCAGGACTCGGGAAGATTAAATTGCAGACGATAAACACCGGTCGGATTGTCTTGCGGAACAAAAGGAGGAGTATCGGCAAAAGGATATTTTATATTGGTATAAATCGGTTTATCATACCCCTGCAGCTGCCAGTTACTTGGTACAGGGATTGTGGGCCACGTATTATCATCAAAGTCGCCACTAATACAACCGGCAGGTACATTTTCTGGCTTATCAAATAACTGGAATATCCACTCACCATTCAGTGATTGCTGATAATTTGAATCCAGATTATTTAATGCCGCCTGCTGAGAATGATAAGCATGTAAAGGTGCATGCGCCTCTACAACATGCCGATGTGTTACATGTTGATTTTCCCAGTCACGGGCATCGATTATTTCAGAAAATGTTTTCATGTTATTCCTTTTGCGATCGCATATTGCGTTAGTTTACGGGTAATTATTTCAGCTACATTAGTTTATACTGTTGTAAGCGTTTACATTTTTAGTGTATTCTAATTTCCAACTAAGAAATTGGATCTAGGTAACATCTTCTGATTTTGGTGATTTCTTGCGCTATTAGTACGTGAATTTTAGTCATCGGCAAAATCAGCGTCTACCTGAGGAGACTTCAGCAATGCGATACCCAAGCTGTTTCAAGACTTCAATTTAGAAAAGACCTGACTTTCGCACATTGGGTAGATTAATATGGATAGATAAACATACTTAAAGAGAAGAAAATGGCAACTATTAAAGATGTAGCTAGAGAAGCAGGTGTATCAATTGCAACTGTATCCAGAGTGATTAATAACTCACCTAAAGCAGGGAAAGCATCGATAACATCTGTGCACTCTGCTATGAAAAAGCTGGGTTATCGCCCGAATGCTAATGCTCGTGCGCTGGTGAGTAAAAACTCCAGCACCATTGGCGTGTTGGTGAGTGATATTTCCGATCCCTTTTTCGGCTCTTTAATTAAAGCCGTTGATCAGGTTGCGCGGGTAAATAATAAACATTTGTTAATTGGCAATGGTTACCATGATGCGAATACGGAGCGGGAGGCGATAGAGCTATTAATTAACAGCTGCAGAGAATCCCTGATTATTCACGCGAAAGCATTAAGTGCTGAAGAACTTATCGGTTTCGCTAAAGAGGTGCCGGGTTTTGTACTGATTAACCGCTATATTCCGGAAATTGCTGATCGCTGTATTGCATTTGATAACTTCAAAGGTGCCTATATGGCTACCGAGTTTCTGATTAATAATGGCCACAAACATATTGCCTACATTAATTCGAATCATAAAATTGATGATGCCAGCGAACGTAAAGCCGGTTATCTGCAGGCCCTGAAAGATCATAATCTGCCTTGTCCGGCTCAGTATTCCATATCTGCAGATAGCAATGATGAAGGCGGGAAAGCTGCCATGATTGAACTGCTGTCTAAAAACATTCCGATTAGCGCAGTGCTGACCTATAACGATTTTATGGCGGCGGGGGTGCTTTCTGCGCTGGAAGAAAACAATATTGCCGTGCCGGCACAAATATCATTAGTTGGTTTCGATAATGGTTTGATTTCCCGTTATGTTCACCCGAAGCTGACTACTATCAATTACCCGGTGGAAATAATGGCCAGGCAGGCAACCCAACTTTCTCTTAAGCTCGCTAAAAAAGAGAAATATACACCTGAAACCCGCATTTTCTCACCAACGCTGGTCAAACGTTTGTCGGTCAGCAAAAACTATTCAGATTGAGGCAATATATGTGCTCGTGACTAAAGCCATCGAGTTTCCAAGACCCCATATCAGGCAAGGTCCATTGTTGTAAGAAAGGCTTTGATTAAGACCTACTGCCTGGGCGGTTTGCGAAATAATGCCCGCAAGCGGCATGCTTGATCGCGCAGCCTTGACATTGACCACAATATGCTTCGATGTCTGATGACAGAAGTGCTCTAGAGTATGCACCGTTTTATGATCTAGAGCGGAAATCTTATCTGCCAAGTAGTCCTATATAAATTGTCAGGTAGTTAGTTCTCTGTTTGGGGCCGCGGCTTCAGCCGCGCTATCATCAAGCTCGGCTAACGCCCTGACTCTTATACAAAAGTCCCATGATTGTGGAATTTGGATAGCAATCCAAATTGGCTACGTTTCCCCCATCCATTTTTCTTGTATTGAGCAAGTACTTTAGCAAGGAAAATCATGGAGCGAATTAAACGACAGTTTAGGTTCATGAGAAGGCTCGGCCTAGATTTCCCTAATCTCAGCCAGTACAGGATGTACTGTCTGGGATGGTGCGTTAAAAAGTGCTTGAGCAGTACAAGATAAAAAAAATGGCTTGGGCAGCCTTTCTGTTGGGCGAGTTATGCGACAGCATAGTGTTACGAGCGGGCAAAGCTGTGCGTGCCCTGTTTTCTTTGGCAGTGCAAAGAGCATGACTTTTCGAACTGCGAAACTGCGTTTCGGTTTCTCATAGTCTACACGCCGTCAAGGGCGGAATAGCAAATTTATTAAATTTTACCTTTATTTGCAGGATAAATCCTGCACCCCGAAAAGAATACAGAACACCACCAATGGTTACAGACTTGTGTATAAGAGTCAGGGCTAAAGCCGAGGCCCCGTGGAGGCGTTCTGTATAATAGACAGTACGGAATTGCATAAAATACCAGATAACTTTTCACTAAGTACTTAGAAACTTGCCCCCCACGTCTCTCTCAGTTGATCCAACAGTTTCGAAATACGGATGATTTCGCTGTGGGGCATTTGAGGGCATTCCACTTCGCCGCTGCGGATTGCCTTGATGCAGGCTTCCACCTGATATTCAAGGCCGGTGATCTGCGGCGGCCTTTGATGTTGTTGAATCAGGTTCCGCTTCAAGTCATAAACCTCTATCGCTTCACAGTTATTAATGTTTTTTACTGCGATAAAACCTTTATTACCGTGAATCACTCCCTGGCGATCCGTCAATGCCATCATGCTGCTGTGAAGCACCGCCATCTTGCCGTCTTCATAGGTGATTGCAATGTTGTTTTGTGCATCTACGCCTTCTTCTGTAAGAACTGCCGAAGAGGCGATGTGTTTGATCTTGTCTTTAAACAGCATGGAGGCAAAATGGATCGGGTAAACCCCCACATCCAATAATGCACCGCCCGCAAGCGCCGGGTCGGCCAGTCTTGGTATATGGTTGATGACATACCCGAGATTTGCTGTAAGGGAATAGACGTCACCAATAATGCCGCTTGCGACTACCTCATCCAATATTTTTCGCATCGGCATGTAACGGGTCCAGATGGCTTCTGCAAGCAACAGTTTTCTGCTCCTGGCCAATTGGATCACCTCTTCCGCCTGCCATGCCGTTGCCATAAACGCTTTTTCGCAAAGCACATGTTTACCGTGAGTCAGGCAAAGCCTTGTATGCTCATGATGATACGAATGAGGTGTTGCAATATAGACCAGTTCAACTTCCGGATCGGTTACCATCGCTTCATAAGAGCCATAGGCATGTTCAAACCCAAATTCATCTGCAAAGAGCTTCGCTCTTACATGGTCTCTGGCGGCCACCGCATAGCATTCTACGTCGTCCATTTTGTCCATCGTATAAGCCATGGTCCTCGCAATGCTGCCTGCACCTAATATTGCTATTTTCATAAATCAATCCTACTTTTTTTACTGGTTTATTGAGTATGAGTTGCTCATCCTCTTGTATGGTTGCATTTATGCCCGAGGGCATCGCCGCGCGTTATCCAGACTAAGAGAGGTCGTTTAACTTTCTCTTTGTCGGTTGATTACGGTTGCTCCTTTTTTTGGTGAGTAGCCATATTTTTTCTTTTGATGGTGATCATTAAGTTGTTTCAATCGATCATGCCACAGGCCGTTTTTGTCTTCGCGAGCCATGATATAGCTCCTTCATTAACGGAGCTATATCAATACCAAGCACTCATGTTTATCGGAATGTGGGGAGAAATGGGCGGTTATTTTTATCATTAACAATGAACTGATAAGTAGTCTGATAAACGTACTTTTTATCGGTTTGTAAAATTGAGCAAGGGTGTTGCCATTCCGGGTGATTTGGTGCATCTGGTAAAAATTGCGTTTCTAAGGCGATACCCGCATAGTCCATGTATTCTCCACCGCTCCGTTTGGGGGTTCCTGCCAGCCAGTTTCCGGTGTACAACTGCATTGCCGGTTTATCGGTAAACACTTCTAGTGTAATGCGCTGATCGGCACTGCAAAGCTGCGCTGCGCATTCACCCCGTCGGTAATTCGTATTAAGCAGGTAGGCGTGGTCATAACCTTTGGCTGCCTGCTGCTGCGCATCCGATAAAAATTCTGAAGCAATTACTTTCGGCTGACGAAAATCAAAACTGTTTGCCTCAACGGGAACGGGGCCGTCAATAGGAATACCTAGATCATTTGTCGGCAGGTAACTGTCAGCATTGATATACAGAGTATGATCTCTGCAGTCAGTACCGGACTCTGCACCTGAGAGGTTAAAATAAGCATGGTTTGTAAGATTCACCGGGGTCGCTTTATCCGTGGTTGCGTAATAACTGATTACAACCTGATTATCATCGCTTAACTGATAACGGACTGATACCTGCAGTTCACCAGGAAAGCCCTGATCGCCATCCGCTGAGATAAGGGAAAATTCAACTGAATTTTCATTTTCCTGTGCAATCTCCCAGCGGCGTTTATCAAATCCTTCCGGCCCTCCGTGTAGCGTGTTTCCTGCCTGATTGGTTTCCACCTGATAATGCTCACCATCAATCTCAAACTGCCCCTGCGCAATACGGTTAGCATAACGACCAACCGTTGCGCCCATATAGGTTGAGTGCTTTTTAAAGTCCGCCATGGTCGATACACCCAGCAACACCTCGCGCCATTCTTCTGCAACTGGGATGATGCAGCTCAGCCAGGTTGCGCCGATGTCCATTAGGGTGACAGACATACCGTTTTTATTTTGCAGCTTAACCAGTTTCGCAGGGCGGCCGTCAAAGGCCAGCTCCCGGGTCATGGTTTCAAAAAGTGTATCTGCCATAGTGATAACCTTATTTTTAGCCAGTCTTTTTCTAAAAGCTGATGATTTAATGTTTTGGGGCGCGGACTTTAGTCCGCTTGCTGTTAATGATAAGCGGACTAAAGTCCGCGCCCCAGATGATGCAAGTTAAAGCAATAAGTTCTCTGTAAATTTGTCATTACCTGAACCAGCTGCACTAGCATCTATTTTTATATTTGACCTGCACCATCTTGCGGCGTACAGATATAAATAGACTCTTTAATACCTGTTTTCGCTTCATATTTAGCTTCAATAGCCGCTTTCGCCTGATCAACCATATCGGCAGGCATTAACGCGACACAGCAACCACCAAAACCACCACCAGTCATACGGGCACCACCTTTAGTGCCTAATACTTCAGTCAACACCTCCACAATATAATCAATTTCCGGCACCGTGATTTCAAAATCATCACGCATCGAAGCATGGGAGGCATACATATATTCGCCCACTTTCTGCAAATCACCGGCAATCAAGGCATCCGCGCAAGCGACAGTACGGAAGTTTTCAGAAATGACATGATGCGCACGTTTATAAACATCAGAGCCTTTTTCAATAGCGGAAGCGTTTAACTCTGCTAATGTCGCATCACGCAGAGCAACTTTGCCAAGAATGCGCGAGGCTTCTTCACACTGCCTGCGCAGTGCATTATAGGCACCATCAACCAGACTATGAGTGACATTGGAGTTAACAATCATAATGCTGATATTTTCCGGAATATGCACTGCTTTGGTTTCCAGGCTGCGGCAGTCAAGAAGCAGGGCGTGGTTTTTCTCACCGCAGGCTGAAATCATCTGATCCATAATGCCGCAGTTACAGCCTGCAAAGTTATGCTCTGAGGCCTGTCCAATAAGCGCTAATTCTGATTGAGCAACATCCAGATCATACAAGGCTTTCATTGCCTGACCGGTTACTACTTCAAGCGCAGCTGAAGAACTCAAACCTGAGCCTAAAGGAACATTACCGGTAATCGCAATATCTGCACCGCCCACTGCGTAGCCTTTTTCTTTTAAGAAGTGGACAACGCCGCGCATATAGTTTGCCCAAAGTTTATCTTCAGTGGGTTGAATGGGCGCATCCACAGCAAATGAATCCTGCACATTGTCATAATCGACAGAGATTAAGCGTACAATTCCATCACTGCGTTTAGCGCAGGCAATCACTGCCTGATAATTAATCGCACATGGCATAACAAAACCATCATTGTAATCTGTATGTTCACCGATCAGGTTGACACGACCAGGGGCCTGCACAAATGTTGTTGCCTGATAACCACATACATCCTGGAATGCTTTTGCTGCACGCAGCTTTAGTTCATTAGTTGACATAGACTGAGTCCTCGTTGTTATTGTTCTTTATAGTGAACATCGCTCACATCACGTAATTTTTGTGCAGCTTGTTCGGCGGTCAGATCGCGCTGAGATTCCGCCAGCATTTCATAACCGACCATAAATTTACGTACTGTTGCAGAGCGCAGCAGTGGCGGATAGAAAAGCGCGTGCAGCTGCCAGTGTTCAATATCCGTGCCTTCTGCAAAGAAAGGCGCAAAGTGCCAGCCCATGGAATAAGGGAAAGAACATTGGAAAAGGTTATCGTAACGGCTGGTCAGTTTTTTCATTGCCAGAGCAAGATCATCACGTTGTTCGTCGGACAATTCGCTGATACGGCGAATATGTGTTTTTGGCAGTAACATGGTCTCAAAAGGCCACGCCGCCCAGTAGGGAACAACCGCAATCCAGTGCTTGGTTTCTACCACGGTGCGTTCACCATCTTTCATTTCAGCCTGAACATAATCGACTAAAAGATTTGCACCATTTTGCTGGTAATACTCTTTCAGGTGTTTCTCTTTACGCTCAATTTCATTAGGCAGGAAGCTGTTTGCCCAAATTTGACCATGCGGGTGCGGTTGTGAACAACCCATTGTTTCGCCTTTGTTTTCAAATGCCTGAACCCAAAGGTAGTCTTTGCCCAGCTCTTCGATTTGATCATTCCAGGTATCGATAACACCACGGATTTTTTCAACAGGAAGCTCCGGCAAGGTTTTACTGTGATCCGGAGAGAAACAGATCACCCGGCTTAAACCGCGAACCCCCATGGTTTTAAACAGCGGGTTATCCGATTCCGGTGCATCCGGAGAATCGGTCATTAATGCGGCAAAGTCATTAGTGAAGACATAAGTACCTTGGTAATCGGGGTTTTTATCACCGGAAATACGCTCGTTACCTGCGCATAAGAAGCACTTCTCATCATAGCTTGGCAACTCTGCTGTTGAAGGTTTCTCATCCTGGCCGCTCCAGGGACGTTTCGCCCGGTGCGGAGATACCAGAATCCATTGACCGGTTAACGGGTTATAACGGCGATGTGGATGATCAACCGGGTTAAATTTATTGTCAGACATAATTCATTCTCAATTTAATTAATAATTCTGGTGTACAACTGAACACCTGCTATTTAAGATTTAGGAATCGTTACACAATAACTTGCGCTAAATTGTTGCCAAAAAGCCTAAAATGACGGGCTATTTTGAAAACAAAAGCGCAAGTAATTTTGAAGCCGATCCTTAATTAGTAACCTTGCGGATTTTTTGACTGCCAATTCCAGGTGTCAGCGGTCATTTCCATCACCGAGCGGGTTGCCTTCCAGCCAAGATCTTTCTCCGCTTTTGCAGTGCTTGCCCAGCATTCAGCGATATCGCCAGGACGACGCGGACAGATTTCATAGGGCACCGGTTTACCACAGGCTTTACTGAAGGCAGTAACCATTTCCAGTACGCTTGAGCCTTTGCCTGTACCGAGGTTGTAGATATGCAGACCGGCTTTCCGGCCGACCGCGTTTAATGCAGCAATGTGGCCATCCGCTAAATCCATAACATGGATGTAATCACGCACACCCGTACCGTCTGGTGTTGGATAATCATCACCGAATACCGCAAGTTTATCGCGCCGGCCGACTGCGACCTGTGCAATAAAGGGCATTAAATTGTTCGGGATCCCCTGCGGATCTTCACCCATAGAGCCGCTTGGATGTGCGCCTACCGGGTTGAAGTAACGCAGCAGGGTGACGCTCCAGTCCGGTTGCGACTGATAGAAATCGGACAGACATTCTTCAACCATATATTTACTGCGGCCATAAGGGTTGGTTGTTGCACCAACTGGAGAATCTTCAGTAATAGGCACGGTTTGCGGATCGCCGTAAACCGTTGCAGAAGAACTGAATACGATACTTTTCACGCCGGCAGTGCGCATTGCGCGGGCAAGCACCAGAGAGCCATTAACGTTATTATCGTAATATTCCAGAGGTTTAGCGACAGATTCACCAACGGCTTTCAGACCGGCAAAGTGAATAACTGATTTAATATCGTGCTCACTGAATACTTTATTCAGGAAAGCTTCGTCACGTATATCACCTTGATAAAAAACCGGACGAACCTTGGTCAGTGCTTCGATACGATCTAAAACCGCTACTTTAGCATTACACAGGTTATCAACAATAATAGGCTCCATGCCTGCTTCCAACATCTGTACGCAAGTATGGCTACCTATATAACCCATTCCACCAGTAACTAGAACTTTCACAATAAACTGCTCCTATAGCTATTTAATTAAGATAAATAATAACAACTAATCTTCTGCAAAGAAGTGATCTAACGCACATAGTGTAAACGTTTACATGTTTTCATGGTGTTTTTAAAATGTTTTCCAAATTATCTCTTTTAAGCAGCTTAAATCATCATTATATGTTTAACATCGAGCAATCCGCTCTTATTTACCTGTGAAAAATGTAATAAATAAGATTTAAAGATTAAAAAACAGACAGAAATGTTAGAGGTCTCATGAATTGTTCGGGAAACAACAAATGTTTTTGAAAACATTTATTCACGTAAGTGTGATTTTTTACTTGTGTTTACAAAGAATTGTTTTCAGAAATTCACACTATCACTTTGTGTTTAGGATGTTAAGGCCTTATGTTGTAAGGTGTTGTTAGTGGGAGAGATGAGCGTTAAGGTTAAAAATAGGTTGAAGATCCGTGCAATAAACTGTTTGTGAAAACACAAGCTCGCAGGGATATTTGTGTAAACGCTTACATTCTGTTAAGAAGATCACAACTTGGCATTTTTAATAATAGTAAGATGAATGCAGTTGATAATCTCGTGTCGAAATATTTGCTTCACTATTTGATTATCGTTTCAGTCAACAATGTACAAATTCATAGCAATAGTAAGGATGTTTTCCATGTCAAAGTTATTTTTTAACGAGCGAAAAACACTGGTTAGTGATGCAATCGACGGGCTTATCTACAGTAATCAACATAATAATTTAACCAGGTTGAAT
This sequence comes from Psychromonas sp., assembly GCF_041586535.1. Lineage (GTDB taxonomy): Bacteria > Pseudomonadota > Gammaproteobacteria > Enterobacterales > Psychromonadaceae > Psychromonas. The sequence goes on from NZ_JBFGZY010000009.1 coordinate 31,581, forward strand.
ATTGATGAACATATCCGCGTAGTTATCAGAAAAGATTGGGATAAAAGTAAAGTTGCAATCATTTCCGGTGGCGGCTCAGGACACGAACCGGCACACGCAGGTTTTGTTGGCGAAGGTATGTTAACCGCCGCGGTTTGCGGTGATGTTTTTGCTTCTCCAAGTGTGGAAGCGGTATTAAATGCCATTATCTATGTAACCGGTGAAGCGGGCTGTTTATTGATTGTTAAAAACTACACAGGTGACAGGCTTAACTTTGGATTAGCTGCTGAAAAAGCGAAAAAGCTCGGCCTTAAAGTTGAAATGGTTATCGTCAATGATGACATCTCTATTGAAAACAGCAAAAAGCCGCGCGGTATCGCCGGTACTGTATTTGTACACAAAGTCGCTGGTTATTATGCGCAGCAGAATGCCAGCCTGGAAGAAGTAACCCGAGCAGCTGAACTGTGTAATGAAAATGTCAGCAGTATCGGTGTTGCGGTGAGCAGTTGTCATGTCCCGGGCGAAGAGAGTGAAGATCGCATCCCGGCTAATAAAGCGGAGCTGGGTATTGGTATCCATGGCGAGCCGGGTATTGCCGTGATTGATATCGACAACTGCAATGATGTTGTTGAGCTGATGGCGGAAAAATTACTGGCTAAAACCAATAAGCAAAAATATGCGCTATTGCTGAATAACTTGGGCGGTACATCTCCACTGGAGATGAGTCTGCTGACAAAAGATGTAGTTGAATCTTCGTTAGGCCAAGATATGACTTACCTGTTCGGACCAAAGCCTTATGTGACTGCTATTGATATGAAAGGTTTCTCTTTATCCTGTGTTGTGCTTACAGAGGAAATTGAAAAAGCACTGATGGCGCCAGTTGCTGTGGAATCCTGGGCAGATGCTATTAAAGTCAATGATGCCACACCGGTCACTATTGAAAAAGTATCCGACAGCGTTGAATTTACTGCTTCACAATCAGCTGAAGTTGAACAAATTGTTGAGCAGGTTTGCGCAACGGTTATTAGTCTGAAAACTGAATTAAACCGGCTTGATGCTTTAGTGGGTGATGGCGATACGGGGTCAACATTCTCTTCAGGTGCGCTGAAGGTTCAGCAAGAGCTGCTGGATAAAAACCTGCCATTAGCTGATATGCAGCTGTTATTTGAAGTTGTTGGTGAGAAACTGGCAATGTCGATGGGCGGCTCAAGCGGTATTTTACTGTCAATTTTCTTTACCGCCGCAGGTACGCACTATGGTCAGCACCAGAATTTAGCAGAAGCACTGCTCAATGGTCTTGAGCAGATGAAATTCTTCGGTGGTGCAAAAGTGGGTGATCGCACCATGATTGATGCGTTAGAGCCGGCATTAATAGCACTTAAAAACGAAGGTCTTGCAGCTGCGGTTGTCGCAGCGAAATCCGGTGCGGAAAGCACCGCACAAATGCTGGAAGCAAAAGCAGGGCGCTCCTCTTACCTGAACAGTGAAAGTCTTGAAGGTGTGAAAGATCCTGGCGCGGTAGCGGTAGAAAAAGTATTTGAAATTTTTAAATAACAGATTGCTTTGACGTTATAGCAATCCGTGAATGCGGATTGTTATGCAGATCAACCCAATCTAAATCTATTTTTAAGAGGAAAAGAATCATGGATAAAATTATTATCTCTCCGAGCAAATACGTTCAGGGTGCAAATGCACTTAACAATATCGGCCAATATGTAAAACCGCTTGGTCAAAAAGCCTTAGCCATTGCCGATGATTTTGTCACTAATCTGGTTGGTGATCAGATAATGACAAGCTTTGCTCAGGCTGAAGGGCAATTAGTATTAGAAAAATTTAACGGCGAGTGTAGCCGTCCTGAAATAGACCGTTTAATTGAATTGGCAACAGTTAATGAATCACAAGTGATAATCGGCATCGGTGGCGGTAAAACATTAGATACCGCCAAAGCGATCGCTTTTTACCGTAATATTCCTGTTGTGGTTGTCCCTACCATTGCCTCAACGGACGCACCAACCAGTGCACTTGCGGTTATCTATACCCCTGAAGGTGAATTTAGCGAATACCTGATGATCCCAAGTAACCCTAATATGGTTATTATGGATACTAAAATCATTGCCGGTGCACCTGCACGATTATTGATATCCGGTATGGGCGATGCGTTATCAACTTACTTTGAAGCCCGTGCCAATGCCCGTTCAGGCGGTCAAACCATGGCCGGCGGTGCACCCACCCGCGCAGCACAAGCTTTAGCAAAACTTTGTTATGAAACACTGATTGAAGATGGCCTGAAAGCCAAAATTTCAGTAGAAAACGGGTTAACCTCTCCGGCGGTTGAAAATATTATCGAAGCGAATACCTACCTGAGCGGTATCGGCTTTGAAAGCAGCGGACTGGCAGCAGCACATGCTATCCATAACGGTTTAACAAAGCTGGAAGAGTGTCATCACCTGTTCCATGGTGAAAAAGTTGCCTTTGGTACTTTAGTACATTTAGTGCTGGAAAATGCGCCAATGGCCGAAATTCAGGAAGTACTGGCATTCTGCAGATCCGTTGGCCTGCCGACCAACCTGCATATGATGGGCGTTAAAGAGCTGAATATAGATAAATTACGTGAAGTTGCTGCGGCATCCTGCGCGGAAGGTGAGACTATTCACAACATGCCCTTTGAAGTTACAACAGAATCGGTTCTGTCGGCGATTTTAACTGCGCATAAACTTGGGCAATAAAGGTTTATTCTATAGACATTGACATTCTCCCCGCCCTTTAGGGCGGGGTTTCCTATGGTTATCTTTTAAGTTCAATTAATGCCTGCGCCAGCTCAACAAGATCGGTTTTGGATATATCAGGCTGAGGATAATACGGGTTAAATATTTCTTCTTTGCGTTTGATATATGCGCTAGTTAAACCGACTTTTTTGGCGCCAAACAAATCCCAGTCATGAGAGGCAACCATGGCGATATCCGCGACAGCAAGAGCTTCTTTATCGGCCACATACTCATAGATATCATTAAACGGTTTGTATTTTTTAACCGAATCTACAGAATAATAGTTATCAAATAGTTCGATAATCTGTGCATTTGTCAGCTGCTCTTTAATCATCGCTAACGATGAGTTTGAGACGGCAATAGTTTTAATGCCATTATCGCGAAGCAGTTTAAGTGCTTTAGGCACGTCATCATAGGCGGGTAAGCTTCTAAATGAGCCTAATATTTCAGCTTTGGTTGCTGCTGTTAACTCTTTACCACTTTCATGGAATAGACTTTCCAATACCACTTCAGAGAGCTGCCCAAAGTTTGTGTATTCATCCATGCTTCCTACTACCGTTGAGGTATGCAGCAGTTTAGTAAACCAATATTTTAATACATATTTATCATCAAAGCTTTTGTCAAAGTTGTTTTTAAGTAAGCTTAAATTTAGCATCGTTTCATTCATATCAAAGAAAACAGCTTTTATCATCTTTACTTCCTTGTTTTAAATATATCTTGTCACTTGCTCCGGGATTACCGACAAAAAATCGGCAATGACAGGGAAAGAAAATTTGTTATCTTCGGCATCTTTTATCAAGGATCTCAATGCAGTTATGCAGTTAAGGATCGTTGTTCTTTGAAAATACCGGAAAACTTATGCATGAGCATTAAGTTATTACAGTAGAATCGACAGTTCAGCTCATTAAAATGCCATAAGAGTACTGGAAACGCCAACGACGTTGCAGAAACTCGATTTTGTAGCCATCCGCCTTTAGGCCAGGCAGTCATTGTTGTTGTCCGTTTAAAGGTTCAGTTCCAGATACCGCAACACCTGAACCCAGCACGGCTAGCGCATTTTAATCCCTTAACCACGCAGGGTTTGAGCGATCGTTCATGTTTTTGTTGAATAAATGAAATAATCGGGATAGGATTACAAAACTGAACGGTTGTTCATCTTGTGAATAAATATGATTTAGGAGAAATTATGGGAAACGAATATACACCACCAAAGGTTTGGACCTTTGATGATGAAAATGGTGGTGAATGGGCTAAGATAAATCGTCCTGTGTCCGGTGCGACCCATGACAAAGTGCTTCCGGTGGGTACACATCCTCTGCAGCTTTATTCAATGGGGACGCCAAATGGTCAAAAAGTCACAATTATGCTTGAGGAACTGCTCGCTTCCGGCGTAACAGAAGCTGAATACGATGCTCATCTAATTAGCATTGGCGAAGGCGAGCAGTTCTCCAGCGGGTTTGTTGGCGTGAACCCTAATTCAAAAATTCCAGCGCTGGTTGATCAATCTGGTGATCAACCTGTAAATGTATTTGAATCGGGTCATATTTTACTTTATCTAGCGGAAAAATTTGGTCGTTTTCTTCCTGAGAATAAAGAACAACGGGTGAAGGTAATGAACTGGTTGTTCTGGTTGCAGGGGGCTGCGCCCTATCTTGGCGGTGGCTTCGGGCATTTTTATGCTTACGCACCGGAGAAGTTCGAGTATCCAATTAACCGATTTACCATGGAAATCAAACGTCATCTGGACCTATTGGATAAACAGCTTGCTGCGCATAAATTTATTGCGGGTGATGAATACAGCATTGCAGACATGGTTATCTGGCCATGGTATGGCAATCTGATATTAGGCAGATTGTACAATGCGCAAGAGTTTTTGGACGTTAAAAGTTATAGCAACCTCCAACGATGGGCTGCAGAGATTGATGAGCGTCCTGCAGTGCAGCGTGGTCGCCTTGTTAATCGTACTTGGGGCGAGGAGTGGGAACAGGTTCACGAGCGTCATAGTGCAGATGATATTACTAATATCATGAAGCACAAAGCATAATCGCTTTGATGGATTGCAAAAGGCCCTTTGATATTGAATTAAAGGGCCTTTTTGTTTGTATAACTGAAATACAAAACAGATTTTAATGCTTTTGTTTTCAATCTTGTGCCACAGCGCCGGCAAGAGGTCCTGTTGCAAAAATATCGTCAACCAAAGCCAAAACAGCTTGATGATTGTTGTTGGCACGGGCATAAGTACGCAAACCAATTATCTGTACCTGCAGATACCTTGCTAACATCTCAGGATCTTTGGATTCGTCCAGCTCGCCTCGTACAATCGCTTCGCGAATGACCTTGACAAACTCAGACTCGACTCCGGACAATAGCTGTTTGGTTTCAGCAAGTAGTTCAGCTTGCTCTTCCGTAAGTTCCGCTATTGTTTTCACCATCATACACATGGCGCTAGGCGCTGTTCCAGTCTCATCGACAACTGCGCTTTCGACAAACAGTTTTAATGCACCGAGTATAGATGGCTGCTGCTCAAGGCACTTGTTGAACTGCACCTCAAATGCACCGGCATAATGCTGAAGTGCTTCTTTAAATAAATTTTCTTTACTACCAAAGGTAGCGTAGATGCTGCCAGGGCGCATATCAACGACATCCTGCAAGTTTCTCATCGATGTTCCATGAAAGCCTTTTTCCCAGTAGAGATTGGTTGCTTTCTCAACCACTTCGTCTCTATTGAATCTGGCATGTTTACTCATAATGAATGCCTCTTTTAAATTTATGAACGTTCGTTCATAATACAGTGAGTAGCACCTTTAATCCAGATGTGACAGAAGTTATTTAATAGCTACCATGAAAAAGGTTTTTGTCCGGATCAAAATTTTGTTCCTCCGGAGTACAGGAGTTATTGCTGCTAACTCGCTTGGAATGTCTGCAGCGATAACGTTGTTTATTGCCTGTTTTGACTGCTCTGTATGTTACAATTGCCCACCAAAAGATCTTTTAAAACGAAGTACTTAGTGAAAAGTTATCAGGTATTTTATGCAATTCCGTACTGTCTATTATACAGAATGCCTCCGCGGGGCCTCGGCTTTAGCCGAGCTTGATGATAGCGCGGCTGAAGCCGCCCAAACAGATAACTAACTACCTGATAATTTATACTTGACTACTTAACAATCGTGAGCAGTTTAAATTGGCTGCTCCGAATCATTTTTTAATTCACCATCCAGGATAAATTATAATGCTAATAGGTATAACTTTTGGAACAAACGATCTCGAGAAAGCAGGGGGCTATTAAGTGAAAGTGTGGCTGCTCAATTTTAATGAGCAGCTTTTGTGTTTTAAAATTTATTTAAAAACAGCAACTTATAAAATATCGACTCAAATTAATGCACATTAATTCGTACAAGGAATGCACTTAAATCAAGTAGTTAGACTTAATTTTGTAGATTGATAATCACTATTATTCTATTTGGAAACTCTGATTATGCAAAAGTAAACTTAAATAGTTCAATATCGATTTTTAATAACTCTGGACAAGGTTGTATATAGATAATAATCCTCAATTTTATCTAAGGTTGGGGATCTTTTTGTTTGATCAATCAATATTAGTTATTAAAATAACATTTTAAAAGACTGTGTTTAATGAAAGTTTGTTGAGCATAAAAACGATTTCCGCACTTGTTGGATTTTTAAACTAAATAGCCAAGCGCAGCAATAATACGGCTTGGGGCTGTGGTCAAATAAAACTAACTACAAATTTGAAGTTTCTATCCAGAGGCAAAGCGACATAGAATATTTGCTCTAATGTCGTGCTGTAATTAAATATATCTGGCTTTCTTTTAGGGAAAAGATCGATTTACGCCATAGCGTCGCCATGAGTACAAAACGGATATTAACAGTGTTCGATTTCTAGCTGCCTCTTTGCAAGTCAAAATCCTAGCTCGCAAACACCCCAACGAGTTAGAAAGCTATCTCTCTTTCGCCCCAATCAATTTAGAAACCTACAAAATCATGATCAGAATACAAAGCCATGGACTTCCCATACTTTGCTAGACACTTTAAACACAATCACAAAGCGATTTAATGCTGCTTTCTAATTCCTAATCTGCATTGCTCATTTTTTTGATACATCCATTCTAATACCTGAGGCACTTGTACTTTATTTTATTCTTTGGCTATACTTCATTAATGCAAAGAAAAGTAAAAGTCAAGTGAAAACCAAAGATCAACGTCAACGTCAACGTCAACGTCAACGTCAACGTCAACGTCAAACAAAATGGTGAATCTAATGCTTAGTATAATAAGAAAAAGTAATTATTTTATTTTCATACTCTCGATGATTGTATCAGGTGCTATTCATGCAGAAGTTGTAAATCTTTTCCAAACAGGAAGACTATTTGTTCCTTCCACTACATCCAAAGTAAATGTATATGAACAAAGTGGAAATCTAGTAGCGACTATTTCATTACCTCAAAACTCTCAATCTGGTGATGTAGCGTTTAATTATGTGCGTAACATACTTTATGTCACCAACAGAACAGATGGAACTATCCATCTTGTTGATAATACAGGTATAATTATTCAAACTATTACACCACCAACTCCTGTTTCACAATTTATTGGTATTGAGGTAGATATCAATGGTAATGCTTATGCAGCTGCTACTGACGGTAATGTCTACGTCTTTTCCAATAATGGAGATTTTCAAAGATTAATTTCCGTTCCCAATCACCCTGTTTTGCTGTTTGTCACTTTATCTCCAGATCAAACCAAATTATTCGTCTCAGAAAGTACATACAATAAAGGGCTACATTATTTTGACCTAACGAGCTCTGATGCTTATCTTGGATTCTATGGTGATACTCAGGCATATAGTAGTTTGTATGCCCAATTTGCATTTTCAGATGATGGAAAACTATATATTACAGATGTTAATACTGACAATATTGATTTATATAGCGCAGATGGAAGTTTCAGTGAGACTTTTTATTCAGGTCTAGTTGATGCTTGGGGACTGGAAGTTAGTCTAGATGGAACAGTGTGGGTGGGTAATACAAATGACTTCTCTGGATCTCCTAAAATTCTACAGCTTGATCAAAATGGCAGTATCTTAACGCAATTTGGTGACTTTAGTGTATTGGGTCAAAACCCCGGTATGGCATTTTATTTCCCGCCAATTAGTGACCTAGATAATGATGGGATTATTGATGATATAGACAACTGCCCAACTGTAGCTAACCCTGACCAATTAGACATCAATAACGATGGTTTTGGTGATGCCTGTGTTGATCCAAATGTGGTCGTGCCAGACGATTTGGATATTGGCGAGAATGTAATTATTGCCGAGGGCGTTGAACTGAGCAAAGATTCAGCGATTGGCGACAATACGGTCATAGGCGAAAATGTTTCTATCAGTAAGGGCAGTAATATCGGCGAAGAAACCGATATCGGCGCAAATTCTACGCTTCAAAAAGATACGGAGATTGGTGGATTTACGACTATAGGAGAAGGCGTTTTTATTGCTAAGGGCGTCACTATAGGAACAGGTGTTTATATCGGCGACAACACTACGATTAAAAAAGAAACTACTATCGGAAATGACGCATGGATTGGCGAAAGAGTCTTTATTGACAGTAACGTAACTGTGCATGATGACGCTGTAATTACGGATGATACCGTTTTGCCTAAAGGAGCCGTTGTGAACTAAGTTGAGTCTGTTAAACCAGTTAAGGTAATCCCCTTATGTTAGGGGATTACCTTAACTATATAATAAACCTTAAAATTAAATATCATTTAAGTTATTCTTAGACTTATTTCATTAAAATATTCTGAGGAATGTTATCAACGAATTCCTTGTGATAACTAAAACTTAAAATATCCTGAGCAGTAAATACCTTATCTACAATACCGATTCTTTGGGCTGGTGTGCTTGGCTTTTCGGCACTCTTCTTAATTTTTAATGACTTCTCATTGGTGCGACAAAAATTATTATAAACTCGCATGATTTCAATTAACTTAGACATCCATTCTGGGTTGTAGCCTGCATAAGCATTCCATTTTTTTGAATTGGTGGCACTGGTAATTGGACGCTCAAGCATATTAACCCCCTGTGTCAGACTAGTTGTCACCCTTTAGTTTTCACTTAATAATAAAAACAGGGAGCGGTAATTTAGGTTGGAATGACTCGATATTCACCAGAAAGAAAAGAAGCTGTTTTACGTAAAGTGTTACCACCTCAATC
>NZ_JBFGZY010000010.1:0-37725 GCF_041586535.1 Psychromonas sp.
ATGCTAGCTAGACATAAAACTACGTTTTAGTCTTTGTTATTGATTTTGCAATTAGAACAACTAGTTACTGCAATCAATGCCTTGCTTTCATCCATTTTTCCTACGCCTAAATAGATCATCTAATTAACGGAATTGGTATAACAACTGTGGCGTCAAATTTCGGTTTGTGGCCGCATCTAATACAGGTATTAAAACAGATGGAATTTGAATTCAGAAAAGATTTTATCAGCGGGGAGGCGACGGTAAAGCTGTCCATGGACCATGAAGCCTTTGCGACTTGGCTGGAGCAGGAGGGACAGTCTATTAATTGGGTCGAAGATCTTCTGGAGAATATTTCACGCGTGCAGCAGCGGGTGGTAAATGAGATTAAGCTGGCCGGCAGTGAATTTTCACTCCTGCTCAATGAGGAGGAAGCGCAAGTTATCAATCATAGTTTATTAAATAACTTCGATGAGATTGAACTGGAAGGTGATCTGTCATTTTATGATTTGGAAATTGAAGCAAGCTGCGGTTTTGAAGATTTTCTGCATCTTATTGAGTCATGGTTACTCTTTTTGCAAAATAAATAAAATACCCTAAGTAGCTTAAGTATTTTATGCCGCTTAGGTAAACAGTGGCTATGCGCGATGATATCAGCTCAGACTTTCAGCACTAATGTCGCCATTCCCAAAAATGAAAATAGTCCGATCACATCGGTTAGGGTGGTTAACGCCATCCCGCCTGCCAGCGCAGGATCTATTTTATATTTATGCATAATAAGCGGGATAGTTGCCCCGGCGATACCGGCTACGGATAAATTGATAAACATCGCACCGGCTATAATTAAACCGACGGTGATATCACCTTTCCATAAGGTTACCGCAGTGGCGACCAGCGTCGCCCAAATCATGCCGTTAATTAAACCAATTGCTGCTTCTTTGCCGATTAACCAGCGTGTATTAGAGTTCCCTATATGACCAACGGCAAGGCCGCGAATAACCAGTGCCAGGGTCTGATTACCGGCAATTCCCCCCATGCTCGGCACTATGGTCATTAAAATTGCCAGAGTAGCCATCTGTTCTAAGGTTGCTTCAAACATGTTCGAAACTGAGGCTGCTATAAATGCCGCCATCAGGTTGATAGCAAGCCAAACGGTACGTCGCTTAGCACTGGAAAACACCGGTGCATAGGTATCTTCATCATCGTCCATACCGGCCATGCCCATCATAGAGTGCTCGGCATCTTCACGAATAATATCAACCACATCATCAATAGTTATTCGCCCTAAAAGGTGTTTTTCATGGTCAACTACAGGGGCTGAAATCCAGTCATGTCGTTCAAATAACTTAGCAATTTCACCGTCATCCATTTCCACCTGGAGCATTTCAGTTTTGTTATTCATTACCTGCGCGACGGAAAGGGAGGGGCTAACGGTTAATAAAGTGGATAAAGGAACGTCTCCGATTAACTGGTCTTGTTCATTTACCACATACAAGGTGTCGGTTGCTTCAGGCAGTTCACCTTTCAGGCGCAGATAGCGTAATACTACATCGATTGATACATCCGGACGTAATGTAATAGTGTCAGTGTTCATCAGCGAACCAGCAGTATCTTCCGGATAAGAAAGTGCCTGCTCAACACGGTGTCTGTCCTGCGCGTCCATGTTTTCCAATACAGCCCGGTACAGGCTGTCTGGAATACCCCGTAAAATAGAAGCGAGATCATCTGTGTCCATGCCTTCTGTGGCAGAGGCAATATTGGTTGCATCCATTAATGCAATGATGCTGTCTTTGGCATCTTCGTTTAATTCATCGAGTATTTCCCCCTGCTGATCATGGTCTGTCAAGCTCCATAATATTTTACGGTTGGTAGGGGGAGAAGATTCCAGTAATAATGCGACATCACAAGCGGGGGTTTTTTGAAGAATACTACGGGCTAATACGAACATACCGCTTTCCAGCGCTTTATTTACCTCTTGCAGTTTTTTTTGGGCATTTTGTACGTCAGTATTTTCTCGCATAGATGGCCTTATATTATTCTTCTTCTAAAAACTTATCTTCTATCAGTCTGGTAACAGCCAGCATAGCCTGCTCCGCTTCTTTGCCTTCTGCCAGTATTTCTATCTCCTGACCAAAACAGGTCTCTAATACTAATAAACCGAGAACGCTGCTGGCATCGGCTTGTTTTCCCTGATGTCTTATTATGATAGTAGCATCAAAAGACTCAACTAATTGTACAAGTTTGATCGTTGCACGTGTATGCAGGCCTAATTTGTTTTGAATGACAATAGTTTGTACGAGTGTTTTCACTTTTGTTTCAGCTCCTTTAAACCCTTATGTTCAATTTGGACTTGGTATTTTTGTTTAAAGCGAGCCGCAAGTTCTTCCGCCACATAGACAGAGCGGTGTTTTCCCCCCGTACAGCCAATCGCGATGGTCACGTAGTTACGGTTGTTCTCTTCAAGGTAAGGTAACCAGGAATGGAAAAGGTTTTCAATTTGGTTAATGGTTTTTTTTACCAGTATGTGTGAATCGAGAAACGCCTGTACGGGCTGATCTTTACCGCTGAATTTTTGTAAAGCGGGTTCCCAATGGGGATTAGGTAAAAAGCGTACATCAAAAATATAGTCGGCATCATCAGGATGCATATTTTTAAAACCAAATGACTGAAATATGACCAGTAACTTACTTTTAGTCGACCCTTGTAAATGAATTTTAAGGCGTTCATTTAAATTGTGGATGGAGAGGGTGGTGGTATCGATATAAAGTGCCGCGCTGTTATGCAGCGACTTTAAAAGTTCGCTTTCCAGTTCAATTGCCTGCGACAGGGATAATTTGTTTTTAGATAAAGGATGTAAACGCCGTGTTTCACTGTAGCGGCGGATCAGCTCAGAGTCGATAGCATCAAGGTAGATTATCTCTATCTCAACTTTCTCTTTTAATCTGCTGAGCAGTTGTTTTATCTTGTCGGCTTCAGCCGGTAAATTGCGCACATCTAAACTGATAGCAACTTTGTTATTTTTGGGGTCGACACTGTCGATTAATTGTTCAAGCAGTTGAAACGGTACACCGTCAACACAGTTATACCCTAAATCTTCAAGGACATGCAGTGCGATGGTTTTTCCTGAACCAGAGCGACCGCTAATAACTATTAATTTCATTGTAACCCCTGAAATTTATTCAATTTGTAGTAACTGGCATAACTCTTCGTTAGTTTCTGCATTTCTTAGCTGACGCAAAAATTGTTTATCCAAAAGCTTTTGACTGAGTTCAGAAAGCGCAGCCAGGTACTCTTTACAGCGATCTTCCGGTACAAAGATTGCGACGAGTATATCCACTTTATTACCGTCATAAGAATCATAATCTATCCCTGATTCACATTGGATGAAAATAGCGGTAGCAGGTAAAGAGCTGTCTATTTTTACATGCGGAATAGCAATACCTGAGCCTACCCCCGTAGAGCCTATTTTCTCCCGCGCAATTAAATCATTAAATAATATCTGCGGATCGAGATTTAATTTTTCACCTGCAATGTGACTTATTTTTTCTAATGCACATTTTTTACTGGTGCAGGTGGTTCGACTAAAAATGGATTCTTTATTTAATATGCTGGCAATATTCATATTTAATTTTATTTTGTTAATGATAATAAGACGGGCGAGTTTAGCATTTTCGCACCGAATGACCATCAACAAATCAGCATTTTTTACTCTTTCTCTCTAACTTAGACAGCATCTTACGTTGACTTGATGACGGAATTCCTAATAATTCCCGGTACTTAGAGATTGTCCGCCGCGCCACTTTAATGCCCTGCTGTTCGAGTAATAAGGCTATTTTATTATCACTCAGCGGCTTACTCGTCACTTCTGCAGAGATCATTTTTTTGATTAAAGCCTTGATGGCTGTTGATGAACATTCGCCACCGTTCTCGGTTGCAAGGTGGCTGGAGAAGAAATATTTCAACTCAAAAATACCTCTTGCGGTATGCATAAATTTTTGTGTTGTGACACGTGAAATGGTCGACTCGTGCATATCAACCTCTAATGCAACATCATTAAGCACCATAGGCTTCATCGCTTCTTCACCATACTCAAAAAATGCCTGTTGCTGGTGAACAATACAGTTGGACACTTTTAACAGGGTTTCGTTACGGCTTTCCAGACTTTTAATAAACCATTTTGCTTCCTGTAAATGGCCCTTGATAAACTGCGAATCGGATTTACTGATATTACCTTTACACAACGAAGCATATTGCTGATTTATTGAAAGCTTAGGATCTGAGTCAGGATGCAGAGAGACAACCCATTGACCGGAAATTTTTTTGACATAAACATCAGGTACAATATATTGAGCCTGACTGTTCTCTATCTGGTTTCCGGGGCGAGGTTCGAGTGTTTGAATTAATTGTAATACTTCTGCCAACTCGGCTTCTTTTAATTTAGTTTTTCGTGCCAGCGTGCGGTAATCGCGGTTACCCAGCAGATCCATATGCTTGGACAGTATGGTTAACGCTTCATGGCGCCATAATGTCTGCTCGGGTAAATGCTGCAGTTGGATTTGTAAACACTCCTGCGTGGAGCGTGCGGCGACGCCGATCGGATCAAAATGTTGAATGCGTTTTAAAACAACCTGAACCTCATCTAACTCCAGATCGTCAATTTCAGTCTCTAAACTTTCCTGGATTGCTTCACAACTTGTGGTCAGATAACCGGATTCATCTATCGAATCAATGATCGCAGTGGCTATCAGAAGGTCATTCTCAGAAAATGGTGTAAGCTGCATCTGCCAGATTAAGTGATCCTGCAGGGAAGTTGAAGACTCACCCTGATACCCGTTATCATCACCTTCATAGCTCGCATTGGAAGAGGTTGTGGAACTGTTTGGCCCTTGATTATAGGATTCTTCCCAATTATTTTCAGCGGGTAAATCTTCGGAGAACTCCTTCTGCGTCATAGCCTCAGAGGTATCTATTTGGCTGCTGTCTTGTTCAGCGCTGACCTCTTGTGTACCGTTATGCTCTTCCTGCTCTAATAATGGGTTTGAATCGAGTGCATTTTGAATTTCCTGCTGTAAATCCAGTGTGGACAGTTGTAATAATTTGATTGCCTGTTGTAATTGGGGCGTCATTGACAGCTGCTGCCCCATCTTTAAATGTAAACCTTGTTTGATCAAAATATTTTCCCCAACCCGCTAACTGAGTATTTATGGTGAGCAGCGACTAACACTGCCCTTGCTGTAAAATGGGATATCAACTACCTATAATTTAAATGCTTCACCCAGATAGACTTCTTTCACTTGTTTGTTTGCTAGTATTTCATCTTGACTGCCAACCGCAATAATTTCCCCATGACTGACGATATAGGAGTGCTGACAGACATCTAATGTTTCACGAACATTATGATCCGTGATTAACACACCTAAACCCCGATCCCTGAGGTGCTGGATGATATTCTTGATATCAATGACCGAAATCGGGTCTACGCCGGCAAAAGGTTCATCTAAGAGAATAAATTTAGGCTCTGTTGCCAGAGCGCGCGCTATTTCAACCCGGCGACGTTCACCACCGGAAAGGCTCATCCCTTTGTTATTACGAATATGGGTAATATGAAACTCTTCCAGTAAGGTATTCAGTTTTTCTTCTCTTTGCGCATTGCTTAACTCTTTACGCGTCTGCAAAATACCCATGATATTTTCTGTCACCGTTAAGCGCCGGAAAATAGATGCCTCCTGAGGCAGATAGCCAATCCCTTTTTGCGCTCTAATGTGCATTGGCTGGTTGGAAATGTCTTCACCATCAATAAAGATAGTGCCCTCATCCTGCTTTACCAGGCCGACTACCATGTAAAAAGAGGTTGTTTTCCCGGCCCCGTTAGGGCCAAGCAAACCGACAATCTCCCCTGTTTTGACGGTTAACCCCACACCGTTTACCACGGTGCGGCCTTTATAACTTTTCACTAAACCTTTAGCGATTAAATCTGCCATTTTATTCTTCTTTTTCTGCGGTTTTATCTTCTTTATTATTATCAAACTGTGCAGGTAAAAATACCGTTGTTACCCGTTGCTTCTCGCCTTCGTTGCTCACAGTGAGCTCTTCGCTGTCCAGAGAGTAAACAATTTTTGAGCCGTTGATCTGGCTGTCCAGCTGTTTAATTTGGGCTTTACCCGTAAGGGTGATGATCGATTTCGCGACATCGTAATGAATTTTATTTGCCTGAGCATCAAGCGGTCTGCCATCTTCCTGAGTCTGATAAAAAGTAGCACTCTTACCCTCAGCAATCATTATCTCATGATTGGGTTTATCTCCTCTGATAATAGTCAATTTATCAGCGGTTAATTTAATCGTACCTTGAGTCAGTAATACATCATCCTGAAAGACAACTGTATTATCCTTCATCGCCGCGCGCTGGCTAATGGAACTGACGTGAATAGGCTGGTCAAAATCGGATTCTAATGCAAGGCTGGAAAAAGAAATAACCAGCATGCTGATAACGAGGCTTATTTTATTGTTTTTCATTAAGGTATACCGCTTTTATTTGATCTTTCATAATTAATTCCTCTGTGACCAGTGAAGCCCACATACCAACACCCTGCTGCTGCATTTGCGGCCCTTTCCAGGTGACTAACAGGTCACTCGTGAGTTCTTTTGTATCGAGATAGATAGTGAGTTTTTCAGTTTCCATTGTTTCAATAAATTGATCCAAACTGAGATTTTTGACTAATACGTTTGTCGTTAAAACTAATTTATTTTGTTGGTGAAGCACACCCTCTTCGCTGGTAAGTTGCCAAATCGTTTTTGACTCTGTTTGTTCATTCTGGAGATAAACAGTCAGTTTCGGTTTTTTAAAATTAGTCAGTTTATCTTCATTAAAGTTCGTTGCTTTATCTGCGGATATTTTATGATCCATAAAGCCTGTTTCATTGAAGTGAACGCTATTAATATCGGTCGCAATATAACTCGGGTGATGAATTGGCAAAGGAGGGTGGATAACCTCTTTTTTAAAAAATAACCAAATTAAAAAAGCGGCCAGCAATAAAACAAAGGGAATACTTTTGCGCTTATTCATCTATTCACTTTTGCCCCGGGTGATATTGAGTTTGTTGTTGCACTGTAGAAAAAGGTCGCAGATTTCACGCACGGCGCCATAGCCGCCTTTAGTCCGGGTAATCAATTTTGCACTCTCTAATACCAGAGGATGAGCGTCATCTACTGCGATACCTAAACCGCAATCTTCTATCACCGGCAGATCCACCACATCATCACCAATATAAGCAACCTGCTCAGGTGTTAAACTCAGGGTGGTTAATAAAGATTGATAAACCGTGAATTTGTCCTCTTTGCCTTGAAATATATAAGGGACGCCGAGGGCCTGCATTCTGTTCTCTACAATTAAGGATTGTCGTCCGGTAATGATCGCGACATTAATGCCTATATTGAGAATAGCTTTGATACCAAAACCATCTTTAGTATGGAAGGCTTTTAGTTCTTCACCTTGATTACCTAAATAAATTCTACCATCGGAAAAAACACCATCAACATCGCAAATCAGTAATTTTATCTTTGCGGCGCGCTGGTAATTTTCGGCACTAATTTTACCATAAGGTGTTATGACCATTTAAATTCTCTGTTAATTGAGTAATATGCGTGTTACGAAATAAATAAAATACCAAAATGCATGCGCTAACGCGAGCAATGATTATTGGCCGGGTTATTTTTCAGTACAAATTTATACTGCTGCGACGCGCTATATCGCGTAACGAACGTGCTGATGCCAGTACCATCAAACATAAGGGCGTGCATTGTTACCCTTATTTGTTGAAAAATAAAGAGTTAGAAAAAATATGAGGCAATTTTAAAGCCCTCACAAGAACATTTTAAATTTAAAACGATAAAAAGGCATTTATTAGCAAGGTGTGCTGCCACTACAGGCAGCCTTCACTGCGTTGCCTCTGTTGTCCAGAACAACGACATTATAGAGGTATCTCATTGTGAAAATAGCTTTCAAAGCCAGTGCTGCCAGGTAAAAACCTGGCATTTCAATAATTCCTACCCCTGTTTTTCAATAACTTTGCATATAAATATTTGTATAAAAAATTTCATAACCTTACACTGTCATTTCGTGTTTATCCAAAGAGTATAAGGATTTATGAAAAACCCGTGTCATCTTGAAATAAAAAACATCAGTTTCTCGCGAAGTGATCGATTATTATTTGATAATTTATCTTTTCAGTTTGAGCGTGGTAAAATTACGGCCATATTAGGTCCAAGTGGTATAGGCAAAACAACATTATTGAAACTTATCGGTGGACAACTGGCTGTAGATAGTGGCGAAATAATTTTTAACCAGACACCTCTGCATAACTGCTCTTCGGCTGAGCTCTATCAGGCGCGTAAAAAAATGGGAATGTTATTTCAAAGCGGCGCACTGTTTAATGATCTTTCTGTTTTTGAGAATGTCGCATTTCCTTTACGCGAACATAACCATTTGGATGAATCACTGCTGAAAATACTGGTTTTAATGAAGCTGGAAGCGGTTGGTTTGAGGGGCGCTCGCGATTTAGCTCCGCAACAATTATCCGGTGGTATGGCACGGCGTGTTGCGCTGGCGCGGGCAATTGCGCTGGATCCTGAATTAATCATGTATGATGAGCCTTTCAGTGGTCAGGATCCGATTTCGATGAATGTGCTGCTTAAATTAATCGAGCAATTAAATAAAAATTTAGGCTTGACCTCGATCATTGTTACCCATGATGTCGATGAAGTGCTGTCTATTGCTGATAATGTTTATGTGCTAGCAGAGAAAAGTATTATTGCGCAAGGGACTGTTGAAGAGGTGTTAAAAGACACTGAAAATGAACTATTACAGCAGTTTTTGCATGGGCGGAGTGAAGGGCCGGTGCCTTTTCATTTCAAAACCGAAGATTTTCAATCTGATTTACAGCAGGTAAGCCGCTAATGTTAGCTTTTGTTAGCGCCGTCGGGCGTGTATCTTTGTCTTTTATGGAAACAACAGGCAAGTCTTGTTTAATGTTGTTTCATACGGTAGCAGGTGCGCCGCATCCTAAACTGTTTTCGCTGTTTATTAAGCAGATATTTCAGCTGGGTATTTTATCTTTACCGATTATAGTAACCTCGGGGTTATTTATAGGTATGGTACTGAGCCTGCAGGGGTATAATGTGTTAGTTGATTATGCTGCAGAAGAGAGTTTAGGCAGTATGGTTGCGTTATCTCTGTTAAGAGAGTTAGGACCGGTTGTAACGGCGCTACTTTTTGCCGGACGCGCGGGCTCCGCTCTCACCGCTGAAATAGGTCTGATGCAGAGTACTGAGCAGCTTGCCAGTATGGAAATGATGGCTGTCTCTCCGTTGAAACGGGTTATTGCACCGCGTTTTCTTGCCGGTATTATAACCTTGCCGCTACTGACCCTGATCTTTAATGTGGTTGCTATCTGGGGTGGCTACTTAATTGGTGTTTCCTGGATGGGGGTAGACGGTGGTGCGTACTGGTCGGTGATGCAGGGCAGTGTTGAATATATGCCGGATGTGATGAATGGTGTGCTTAAAAGTATTGTGTTTGGTGTGATGATCACCTGGGTTGCACTGTATAATGGTTATCATGTAATACCAAATGCGCTGGGTATCAGCCGTTCAACAACACAAACAGTGGTTGTTTCATCATTATTAGTGTTAGCAATGGATTTTATATTAACCGTGTTTATGTTTGGAATGTGATCCAGCATATAAAAAGTGGAAGTAAATATGTCTCAGAAAAAAACGGAAATGTGGGTTGGTGTTTTTGTTATTGGCGCGATGTTGTCCCTGGCGATATTAGCCTTTAATGTTGCCGGTTTGTCATTAAAGGGGGAGGGGCGGAGTTATACCCTCTATGCAAGTTTTTCTAATATCGGTGGTTTAAAAGTAAGATCGCCGGTGAAACTCGGTGGTGTTGTTGTCGGAAGGGTTGAAGGAATTACTTTAGACAAAGAGAGTTACACGCCAATTGTACGCCTGGCTATGTTTGAAAATAATGGCTATTACCCGGAGACTTCGTCGCTGTCTATTTTAACTTCCGGTTTATTAGGTGAGCAGTATATAGGTCTGCAGCCTGGCTTTATTGATGAGGATATTGCTATGTTGGAAGACGGAGATCGTTTTGAAGATACTAAATCAGCAATCGTGCTGGAAGACTTAATTGGCCAATTTATTTATTCACTAAATAAGGAGGGATAATGCGCTATTTTTTAACCGTTATAACACTGCTTTTTTCCAGTATTGTTGCTAGTGTCGAGATAGATATGAGTAACCCGAATAAAGTTATACAGTCTGTTTCGGCCAAGACATTTGCAAGAATCACAGCCGAGGGGGAGCGTTTGCAGACTGACCCGAATTATATGCAGGTAGTCATTGAGGAGGAGTTACTCCCTTATTTTGATTATAAATATGCTGCTTATAGGGTATTAGGCACTGATTTAAAAAAGACGACTGTCACCCAACGCAATGATTTTGTGGAAGCGTTTCGCCTCCATTTAATGAACTCTTATGGCCATATTTTATTCAAATATGATAACCAGAATATAGAAATCGCCGATAATAAGAACTTCAAAGATGCGAAGATAGTCACTGTTCCAGTCAACGTGCGGGATAAAAACAATCAGGTCGTGCAGCTGAAATTTAAATTGCGGGAAAATAAAAAATCAGGTGAGTGGAAGGTATTTGATGTTATCGCCGAGGGCGTCAGCATGTTAGATACCAAACAGTCAGAGATAAAAGATCTTATTCAGAAACAGGGGATCGACAAGGTTATTCAACAGTTGCAAAAGAAAAATAGCGAGTTCTCCTTGTGACAGCAGGCAGGGATGACGGGGTAATGATTCTCCAGGGCAACCTAGTGTTGAGTGAATTGTCGGCGAAAAAATTTCCTGATATAACAGCATATCAAAATAAAAAAGTAATAGATTTGCAGCAGATTACAAACATAGATTCTGCCGGAATTGCCTATTTAGTACAGATCAAGACAAGTTGTCCCGGAGTATCTTTTAAGGATGGCTCGGATAAGGTATTAATCTTAGCGGATTTATATGGGGTAAGTTTTTTCTTCAAGTAGTGAGTTATTCAATGGATATTAAAGCAATAAAAGAAAAGTTAGAACAAGCATTAGTGCTTGATGAATGTATCGTCAAAGGTGAAAACGGTAATTTTCAAGTGATCGTGGTCAGTGACATGTTTACTGATATGAGCCGTGTTAAAAAACAGCAAGTTGTTTACGGACCTCTCACAGAGGAGATTGCAAGCAATGCTATTCATGCGCTCACCATTAAAGCATTAACGCCGGATGAGTGGCAAAAACAAAAACACTTTATTTAGTAGAGAAAAGGACAATTTGATGGGTCAGTTTTTAATTCAGGGGGGTTGCCAGTTAAATGGGGAAGTAACAATCTCCGGCGCTAAAAATGCGGCATTACCAATTCTATTTGCGAGTTTGTTATCTAAAGGTGATGTGCATTTAACCAATATCCCTCTGTTAAAAGATATCTCTACAACGCTTGAGCTTTTACAAGAACTGGGTGCACAAGCATCTCAAAATGGACATGAAGTGCATATTAATGCCGCTTCGGTAAAGAATTTTACCGCTTCTTATGAGTTAGTACGCAGTATGCGTGCCTCTATTTTGGCGCTGGGGCCTCTGGTTGCCCGCTTTGGTGAAGCAGATATTTCATTGCCTGGTGGTTGCGCCATCGGCGCACGTCCGGTTAATTTACATATCCACGGTCTTGAGCAGATGGGCGCAACCATTAAGGTCGAAGACGGTTTTATTAAAGCGCGTGTTGACGGGCGTTTAAAAGGCGCTCATCTGTATATGGATATGGTCAGCGTGACCGGGACCGGCAATCTGATGATGGCAGCGGCGCTGGCAGAGGGGATTACCACTATTGAAAATGCGGCTAAAGAACCTGAGCTTGTTGATCTGGCTAATTTTATCAATGGGATGGGCGGAAAAATTTCCGGTGCGGGAACAGACACTATCGTCATCGAAGGTGTTGAATCTTTAGGTGATTGTGCTTATCAGGTACAACCTGACCGTATTGAAACGGGCACTTTTCTAGTTGCAGGTGTAGTAAGCGGGGGGAAGGTTAGGTGTGTTAAAACCGATCCTCATTTATTAACGGCTGTACTGTCTAAACTAGAAGAAGCCGGCGCATTGGTAACCACCGGTAGCGACTGGATAGAAGTGGATATGACCGATCGGAAGCTTAAGTCGGTGAATATAACCACCGCACCGCATCCGGCTTTTCCCACAGATATGCAGGCCCAGTTCACCGTGTTAAATACGGTTGCACCGGGAACGGGACGGATCAAAGAAAATATTTTTGAGAACCGTTTTATGCATGTGCCTGAATTACAGCGAATGGGCGCCAATATTACCTTAGAGGGTAACCTTGCTATTTGTGGTGACCATGATCAGTTATCCGGAGCAGAAGTGATGGCAACAGATTTGCGTGCTTCGGCGAGCTTAGTGATTGCCGGCCTGATTGCCCATGGTGAAACCATTGTTGATGAGATCTATCATATTGATCGTGGTTATGAAGCGATAGAAAATAAGTTGATTGCGCTTGGAGCAAAAATTAAGCGTGTCGAAAATTGATAATTTTTTAATCAACCTTGATATCAAAAAGGGAAGCGCGAAGCTTCCCTTTGTTGTTTTTGCTTGTGTATTTAGATTAACGGTTTGAATTTTGCGGAAAACTGCTTAACTCGCCAATAATAACTTCTACTTCAATTTCCTTACCTTGACGTAATATTGTTAAAATCGCTTTGCTTCCGGGCGGGATTTCGGCAACCATATCCATAGCAAAGATTAAGTTTTCAATCTCTATATTATTAATTTTCAGTAAAATATCGTTGACTTCTATTCCTGCATCGCTGGCCGGACCGCCTTCCTTAACCTGCTTAATAATGGTGCTGTTTTGTGCTTTCAGTCCCCACAATCGTGCTAACAGAGGATCTAAATTTTCGGCAACGATACCCAGCGATCCGCGAATCACACGGCCGTCTTTAATAAGACTGTGCATAATACGCTTTGACAGTTTATAGGGAATGGCAAAACTAATGCCATAACTGAGGTTCTGATTACGGGTGTAAAATTCTGAAGTATTAATACCGACCAACTCTCCGCGGCTATTAATTAATGCGCCGCCTGAATTGCCTTCATTAATTGCGGCATCTGTCTGCAGAAAGTCCTGACGGCCAGATGAGCTCATACCATTTCTTCCCGTTGCACTGATAATCCCCTGAGTAATGGTCTGCCCTAAATTATATGGGTTACCAATGGCCAGTACTATATCACCGACTTGCGGCTGATATTGGTTGTTCTGCGGAATGACCGGCAGATTTTTTCCTTTAATCTGCAGTACCGCCAAGTCGGTGATGGCATCGCTGCCCACCACTGAAGCGGTAAATAAACGGCCGTCCTGTAAAGCGATAAGTATCTGATCTGCACGATCAATAACATGGTAGTTAGTCAGGATATAACCGGCTTTGTCAACAATAATACCTGAGCCTAACCCGGTCGGCTGCAAGTGCTGTTTATTGTCAATGGTAGAATTAACGTATTGTTGAGAATAGATATTGACTACAGCGGGAGAGGCTTTTTTTACTGATTCACTATAACTTACCACCTTATCATTGCTTATGAAGGTTATTAAAGTTGTTCCTAATTGGGAACCATGAATGATTAATATCGCGATAATAATCCCCCAAAAAATGGGTTTGAAAAAATATAGAAAGCGCGTTTTAAAGTTCATTGTGTTTAACCAAGCCGGTAAATGGAAATGCCGTTGGAGATTATATACAAAACAAAAGGGGACGGGGGGCTTTATTATAGGTTATTGAGAAACAGGTAAAAAAAAGCATCATCAAAGGTGGTGCTTAACAATATCTGTGTGTTTGATTATTGAGCAATCAAGGGGGAAAAGAACAGTTTATAATGTCTTCTGCAACATATTGATGACCAGAATTCTATGTTAATAAATAACAGGCAAAAAAAAGCAGCGTCTAAAACGCTGCTCTATTAGCATCTGTAATAATACCAAATCCGATAATTATCTATTCATTTATACTTGTTAAAATGAATGCTAGCTTCGTTATTGATTTTGTAATTAGAACAACTAGTTACTGCAATCAATGCCTTGCTTTCATCCATTTTTCCTACGCCTAAATAGATCATCTAATTAACGGAATTGGTATAACTAGTTATTAAGCAATAACGTGTACAGAAGAAGTGTTTGTAGTTCCTTCAGCAACAAGTGCACCAGATACCATAACAACTTTATCACCAGAAGTTACCAGGCCAAGTTCTTTAGCCATGTCCATACCAAGTTGGTAGAAACCTTCCATTGTATCTTGCTGCTCAATTACTTTAGCTGAAACACCTTTGGTCAATGCAAGTTGTTGAGCTGTTTTAGGATTGCTGGTTAACGCCAGAATCTTAGTCGTTGGGAAGTATTTACGCAATGAACGAGCAGACTTACCAGCACCTGTTGCTACGATAATTAGTTTAGCGTTTAGTTGCTCAGCATTTTGCACTGCGCCGCTACAAACCGCTTCAGTGATACGAAGATCTTTTTCTGCAGTACTAAGTCTAACTGGCATAACGTTATCGGTACGTGCACAGATAGTTGCCATGATTTCAACAGCTTCTGCAGGGTATTTACCTTTAGCACTTTCACCTGATAGCATTACCGCATCGGTACCGTCCAGGATTGCATTGGCAACGTCACCCGCTTCAGCGCGTGTTGGACGTGGGTTTTTGATCATAGAATCAAGCATCTGTGTTGCAGTAATAACAGGTTTACGTGCAGCATTGGCTTTTTCAATCATCATTTTTTGTGCGAAGATTACTTCTTCAACTGCAATTTCAACACCTAAGTCACCACGTGCAACCATGATTGCGTCAGATACAGCCAGGATTTCATCAAAGTTATCAACGCCTTCCTGGTTTTCGATTTTAGAGATGATTTGGATGTTTTCGCCGCCGTTAGCTTTTAATAACTCACGGATTTCTAACACGTCTTCTTTCTTACGGATAAATGATGCCGCGATGAAGTCAACTTGTTGTTCACAACCAAATACTAAATCGCCTTTATCTTTAGGGGAAAGAGCTGGTAGTTGAACTTTAACGCCAGGAAGGTTAACACCTTTGTTTTCGCCTAATTCACCTGTGTTGATTACTTCACAAATAACATTTGTATCAGTAATGCGTTTAACTTTCATTTCGATTAAGCCGTCATCTAGTAACACAGTGTTACCGACAGCAAGGTCATTGGTTAAATTTTCGTAAGTTACTGCAACTTTAGTATTATCGCCAACAACGGTTTGGTCAGTTGTTAAAGTGAACTCTTGGCCTGCAGTTAGTAGTACGTCATCACCGTTTACTAGTTTAACAGTACGGATTTCCGGACCTTTAGTATCTAATAAGATAGCAACATTTTTGCCTGTTTCCTGGCAAATTTCACGGATGGTATTGATACGTCCGCCATGTTCGTTAAAATCGCCATGTGAGAAGTTAAGGCGCATAACATTCATGCCATTAGCAACTAGTTTACCTAGCATCTCTTTTGATTCTGATTTTGGACCAATCGTACAAACTATTTTAGTTTTTCTCACCGTTTTTCTCCAAGAGTGATTATGTTTATTAATACAGGGATAATTAGATACAGATACGTTTATCACCATCTGTATTCAATTGGCGCATTTTACAAGAAATTAGTTAATAAAAAATGATTTAAAATCAATTAACTTCTTTTTTTTTATTTTGTTGGGGATTAATAAGCTTTTTGGAGCCTTAATTGAGGATTAAAAATAATTGTCTCCTGTCGCGCAGTACGTTAAGAGTCAATATTTCCGGGGCGGTGGTGATAAACTCGTTTAATTCGTTCAAATTACGAATGCGTTTACGATTAATGCCAATAATGATATCTCCCTGCCGTAACCCGTAATTATCAGCAATGGAGCCTTTTTCAACTGCAGAGACTAACACGCCCTGATTTTTATTTTTACCTTCCTGATTAATTAATGTTGCACCGGTTAAGGAAGGATGGAATATTTGTGCCTGCAATTTTATTTTATTAGTTGCAGCGGCTTTAAGCGTCGCATTAACGGTAAGCACTTTACCGTCCCGAATAATACCCAGTTGAACTTTTCTTCCGATGCTTAAACTACCAATTTTAGCGCGTAATGCAGAAAAAGAACTAATTGCCTGACCATTTAAGGAAATGATGACATCTCCGGCCAGCAGTCCAGCCTCCTGAGCAGCAGAGTCCGGGGCAACTTGATAAATAAATGCGCCATGCTTTGAATCTAACGCGAAGGTTTTAGTCAGTTCCTGAGTGAGTTCACCCCCTCTTATGCCGAGAACACCTCTGCGTATCTCCCCAAACTGCACTAACTGCTGTACCAGGTTATTGATCATATTTGACGGGATGGCGAATCCAATGCCAATATTACCTCCGCTAGGTCCTATCAACGCGGTATTAATCCCAATCAATTCACCTCTCAGGTTTACCAGTGCGCCCCCTGAGTTACCACTGTTAATTGCAGCGTCTGTCTGAATAAAATTTTCCAGGTTCTCAAGATTAAGACCGCTTCGACCAAGTGCACTGATAATACCGGAAGTGACTGTCTGTCCAAGGCCAAATGGATTACCTATCGCAACGACGAGATCCCCTACACGCAGGTTATCTGAGTTGGCGAGTTCTATCTGGGTGAGCAGTTTGTTGGTTTTTATTTGTAATAGGGCAATATCACTCTGTTTATCCTGGCCGACCAGCAGGGCATTAAATTCCTGGCCTGATTTTAAGGTTACTTTAATTTCATCGGCATCTTCAATTACATGAAAGTTAGTAATAATATAACCTTTTGAAGAGTCAATAATAACACCCGAACCTAAGCCGACAAATGTCTGAGTTGGGGGAGGCTGCTCCTGATCACTGAAAAAATTAAATAAATCAGGGAAAACCTGCTGCTCAGAATGGCTGCCAGAAATCGAAATATTAACCACCGCCGGGCTAACTTTTTCAACCAGAGGAGCAAGACTAAAAATGTCATTGCCGGCAACGGTTAACGGCAAGACAGCATTTGTCGCGGCACTAAAGGTGATTAAGCTGCAGATAAAAATAAAAGAACAGATTAACTTTCTCACATGTGCATTCCTTTAAATGAGGTGATTCATAAAAAGAATAGTCGCAATACCCATAAAATTGAATTTTCGTCTTAAAGTTTGGTGGCTCAGCAGCGATCTTGGTGAAATGTCAGAAATTCAGATAGCGCTGTGAATTGAATTTGTTTTACTGCTAGAATGTTAAATCTATGTTACGTAAAATGCTATCGAGTGCTCTGTGACCCCTCTAAACTTATATCTCGCCGATTTACAAAAAGAAAATTTTTTCGCCGACCCATCACAGGCAATTGCAATACAACATTTGCAGCGTTTGTACCTGGCGCTACAGGAACAACCTCCTGTAGATAAAGAAGAGGGGCTTATGTCACGTTTTTTTAAAAAAATAGCGGGAAAGCCGATAAAAAGAACCTTAGTGAAAGGCATCTATTTTTATGGAGGAGTGGGGCGCGGTAAAACTTATCTGGTGGATCTTTTCTTTCATAGTTTACCCGGTAAACGCAAACAGCGCCTGCATTTCCACCATTTTATGCGCAGAGTGCATAAAGAGTTAGCTGAACAGCAGGGAGAAATTAACCCGTTAGCTAACATTGCGAAAAAATTTTCTGTTGAAACTGATGTATTATGTTTTGACGAATTTTATGTGGATGATATAACCGATGCAATGATTTTAGCAGGCATGTTAACAGCACTGTTTGAGCAGGGGATTGTGCTTGTCGCTACGTCCAATATTCACCCGGACGATCTTTATAAAAACGGTCTGCAGCGCGCACGTTTTATACCCGCCATTGAGTTAATCAAAACCCATTGTCAGCTGTATAATCTCGATGGTGGACGTGATTATAGAATTGGCCGTTTGAATGAGACAGAAACCTATCATTACCCTTTGGACAGTGCTGCCGAGCTGCAGGTAAAAAATGCATTTGAAAATTTAGCTGATGGAGACAAGGTCTACGGGCAGGATATTGAAATAAATTACCGCCGGATTGCCGCGATTGCCAGCAGTATTGATACCTTAAGTATTGAGTTTACATCACTCTGCGACGGTCCAAGAAGTGTATTGGATTATATTGAACTAGCCATTTTATACCGCACGGTCATTATTGCGAATATCAGACAGATGAATGATGCGCATAATGATATCGCAAGGCGTTTTATTGCCATGGTCGATGAGTTTTACGATCGCCATGTAGTGGTTATCATCTCAGCTGAAGTTGATATGGCGAACCTTTATGTAGGGGAAAAGCTTGCCTTTGAATTTCAACGCTGTGTTTCCCGTTTATCAGAAATGCAAAGCAACATTTATTTAAAACAATCGCATCATATTAAAGCAGACAGTTGAGCGCTAATGATCTTTTTCAAGGTAGCGGCGATGCTTAGAATTTTATGCTGATTTATTTCAATATAAAGGTGACCTGAGCATCTTTTTTCTGTATAGTATCGCCGCCCACGTTATCCACCTCCCCAAAATTTATATGGTGGATCTGTTTACGCTTGACGTATTCGAAGGGATACGGAATGGCAAAATACATTTTTGATTATCAATGATTGATAATCATATTTTTTTTAAATCATTAATTTGGGTATAACTTAATGAAAACTTTTGTTGCTAAACCGGCTGAAGTAAAACGCGACTGGTACGTAGTAGATGCTGAAGGTAAAACTTTAGGTCGTCTGGCTACTGAAATTGCTTTACGTTTACGTGGTAAACACAAAGCTGAATACACTCCACATGTTGATACTGGCGATTACATCGTTGTTATCAATGCTGAGAAAGTTGCTGTAACTGGTAATAAAGCTAAAGGTAAAATGTACTACCACCACACTGGTTTTATCGGTGGTATCAAATCAATTAGTTTTGAAGATCTTATCGTACGTGCTCCTGAGCGTGTTATTGAGAATGCTGTTAAAGGTATGTTACCGCGTGGCCCACTAGGTCGTGCAATGTATCGTAAATTGAAAGTTTATGCTGGTACTGAGCATCAACATTCTGCACAGCAACCACAAGTTTTAGACATCTAATAGGATTAAAACAATGGCAAATCAATATTACGGCACAGGTCGTCGCAAAAGCTCTACAGCTCGAGTGTTCTTAAAAGCAGGTAGTGGTCAAATCACTATCAACAAGCGTAACATCGACGAATATTTCGGTCGTGAAACAGCTTGTATGGTTGTTCGTCAGCCATTAGAACTTGTTAATGTTACTGACAAGTTTGACCTTAACATCACTGTAAAAGGTGGTGGTACTACTGGTCAATCAGGTGCTATCCGTTTAGGTATCACCCGTGCACTAATGCAATATGATGAAACACTTCGTTCAGAATTACGTGGCGCTGGCTTCGTAACTCGTGATGCTCGCGTTGTTGAGCGTAAGAAAGTGGGTCTACATAAAGCACGTAAACGTCCACAGTTCTCAAAACGTTAATATTTCGTTTCAAAGAATTGCAAAAGCCCGGTTTATACCGGGCTTTTTTTTGCTTGTTATTTGGTTCATTCAAGCATATTGTTTATCCTGATATATAAAAATATGGGGAGAATACAATGTTAGCGACCTCAATGGTTGAAAAACTAAACGAACAAATTAATCTGGAATTTTATTCTTCAAATCTATATTTGCAGATGAGCGCCTGGTGTGAAGACAAAGGCTTTGAAGGTGCTGCGTTAATGTTGCGCAAGCATGCGGATGAGGAGATGGGGCATATGAACCGTTTGTTTACTTATGTCAGTGAAACTGGCGCATTTCCTATTCTCGGTGCAATAGAAGCACCTCCTTATCAATTTAAATCATTAAAAGAAATTTTCACTGCAACTTATCAGCACGAATGTTTAATCACTGAAAAAATAAATCAGCTTACTCACGTTGCATTCTCTACGCATGACTATTCAACCTTTAATTTTTTACAATGGTATGTTGCCGAGCAGCATGAAGAGGAAAAATTATTTAAAGGTATATTAGATAAAATTGAGCTGGTGGGGGAAGACGGTAAAGCGCTTTTCTGGATTGATAAAGATCTCGCTGAACTGGCAAAAACAGGTGCGACTTCAATTATGGATAGTAACGCATAGGCTGGCATCCCTGTTTTATTGTGTTTTTGTAAATACTTTTAATTTCCCCTTCTGATGAGAGCATGGTCAACTAAGGAGTGCTTTTCTCTGTCCGCTCCTGCAAAAACAATGTTAATCACTTGTAAACAGAGGGTTATTTCTCTAGAATTCAGTGAGTTTTATACAATATCCCGGCATGCGGAGGTTTGCCGGAATATTGTATTATCAGTTTGATATTAGAGAACTGCTTCTAGCAAAGGAATTAATGAAGTAAGCAAGTATTGCGCAGGAAAAATTACCGCTAGCAGGGCGTGAGTTTCAGGAGAACGTTATTCTCACTTCAAGACTCGCAACGCAGGTAGCGTTAATTTTAACAAGCATGACTGATCACCTTATTAGTTCTTTTAGTATTAACAGTAGCTCACAATGGAGATGGATAAATGAGCAATGCGCCTGTCAATTCTGGTCGCCGCAAGTTTCTGACATTAACAACAGGCGTTGTTGGTGGGGTGGGGGCCGTTGCAGTGGCGGTTCCCTTCGTGAAATCTTGGAGTCCAAGTGAAAAAGCCAAAGCAGCCGGCGCACCGGTTGCTGTTGATATCAGTAAAATCCAACCCGGCCAGTTAATTCGTGTTGAATGGCGTGGTAAACCGGTCTGGATTGTTTCCCGCACACAAAAAATTATTGATGAATTAGCTACACTTGACGGTCAGTTGCGTGATCCTGGTTCAGAAGAGCCACAGCAGCCTGATTATGCGGCAAATGCAGGTCGTTCACTCAAACCGGAAATTTTTATCGCAGTTGGCTTATGTACCCATTTAGGCTGTTCACCAAGCTATTTGCCGGATTCTTTTTCGGAGCAGGTGGAGGGTGTTGAATCTGGTTTCTTTTGCCCCTGCCACGGTTCAAAATTTGATATGGCAGGACGTGTATTCCAAAATGTCCCTGCCCCGCTAAATTTAGTGATCCCTCCTCATCATTACACAAGTGATACGACGATTCTTATCGGTTTAGACAAAGGAGATGCCTGATGCTTAATAAATTAGTCACCGGCACGCTGGATTGGATAGACGCACGTATTCCGATGACGGAAACGTGGAACAAACATCTGGCACAATATCCAACACCGGTTAACTTTAACTTCTGGTACTTTTTCGGTTCACTGGCGATGCTGGTTTTAGTTAACCAAATCCTCACCGGTATCTGGTTAACTATGCATTACAATCCGTCTGCAGAAGGGGCCTTCGCATCCATTGAATATATTATGCGCGATGTCCCTTATGGCTGGTTATTGCGTTATATGCACTCAACGGGCGCTTCAGCTTTCTTTGTGGTTATCTACCTGCATATGTTCCGCGGGTTGATTTACGGTTCTTACCAGAAGCCACGCGAGCTGATCTGGATCTTCGGTATGTTCATCTTCCTGGCCTTAATGGCGGAAGCGTTTATGGGCTACCTGCTTCCCTGGGGGCAGATGTCCTTCTGGGGAGCGCAGGTTATTATCTCTTTATTTGGAGCAATTCCGGTAATTGGTGATGATTTAACCCTGTGGATCCGCGGTGACTATGTTATTTCCGGCGCGACATTAAACCGTTTCTTTGCCCTGCATGTTATTGCCTTACCCTTAGCGTTAGTTGTTCTGGTGTTCTTACATATTGTGGCACTGCATGAGGTAGGCTCCAATAACCCTGACGGTATTGAGATCAAACAGAAAAAAGGCACAGCTTCAGAGGAAGCAAAAGGTAAGTTTACTTTCCATAAACAATACAGCGGTAAAAAAGATATTATCGATGCTATTCCCTTCCACCCTTATTTTACCGTTAAGGATATAATGGGGGTGTGTGGATTCCTGCTGTTTTTCTGTGCGGTTATCTTTTTTATGCCGGAGGGGGGCGGTTACTTCCTGGAAGCGCCTAACTTTGAGCCTGCAAATGGTCTGAAAACACCAGAACATATTGCACCGGTTTGGTATTACACGCCGTTCTACGCTATTTTACGCGCAATACCGGATAAGTTAATCGGTGTGGTGTTCTTTGGCGGCTCTATTGTGATTCTGTTCTTCCTGCCCTGGTTGGATCGCTGTAAAGTGAAATCAATCCGCTACCGCAGCTGGATCCATAAAGTGAATATTGCGCAATTCATTGTCTGTTTTATTGTCTTAGGCGTACTGGGCGCTTTGCCTGCAACACCTTTATTAACAATTATTGCCCAGGTTGGCACGATCGGTTATTTCGGTTTCTTTATTGCTCTCTGGCTATACAGCAAAAATGAAAAAACTAAACCACTACCAACGAGGTTAACATTCAAATGAAAAAATTAATGCTTGCCTTCTTGGCCCTGTTACCGGCACTTGCCTTCGCATCCGGTGGCGCAGTCCATCTGGATAAAGCCAACTATGATCTGACAGATAAAGTTTCACTGCAGAGTGGTGCGAAGCTGTTCATGAACTACTGTTTTGCATGTCATTCAACGGGTTACCAGCGTTACCAGCGCGTTGCAACCGACCTGGATATCCCAGCAAAGCTAATGGAAGATAATTTGATTTTCACCTCGACCAAAATCGGTGAATTGATGAAAAACAACATGGATCCCGTTGAAGGAGCTAAATGGTTTGGTGCGACACCACCGGATCTAACTCTGGAGGCGCGTCTGCGCGGAGCAGACTGGATCTATACCTATCTGCGTTCTTTTTATGCCGATCAAAGTCGTCCATTTGGGGTGAATAACAGCGTATTTCCTGATGTTGCTATGCCGCATGTACTTGAAGAGCTACAAGGGGTACCAACGGCTATTTATGAAACAACCATGGTTGATGGTGTTGAACATAAAGCAATTATCGGTTTTGAAAGTAACGAGCAGGGGGAGATGAGCTCCGATGAGTATGACAAAGCGGTACTGGATCTGGTAAACTTCCTCGTCTATGCTGGTGAGCCGAACAAATTGGAGCGTCAAAGCCTAGGTATCTGGGTAATGGGATTTTTAGTAATCCTGTTTATTCTTAGTTATTTACTAAAGAAAGAGTACTGGCGCGACGTGCATTAATCGTTAGCTTTTATCTTACCTATTTGAATCGGCAACGGTGGAATTTACTGCCCTTGCCGTTTTTAGTTTTTATACATTCAATATTTTTCCATATATTAGGGGATTTTTAATGGCCGTAGCTGCAAATAAACGCTCTGTAATGACACTGTTTTCCGGTGCATCAGATTTATATAGTCATCAAACACGCATTGTATTAGCAGAAAAGGGCGTTACAGTTGAAATCACCTTTGCTGAAGAGGGTAACTGGCCGGAAGAGTTGGCGGAGTTAAACCCTTATAACTCAGTACCGACGTTAGTTGATCGTGAACTGGTTTTATATAATTCACGTATCATCATGGAATATCTGGATGAGCGTTTTCCGCACCCGCCATTAATGCCTGTTTATCCTGTTGAGCGTGGTAAAGGCCGCTTAATGATGCAGCGTATTGAAAGTGACTGGTACCCGCTGGTTGATATTATTATGAATGGTGATGCCGATGCTGCCGATGCTGCCCGTAAAAAGCTTCGTGATGCTATTTTATTAATCGCACCGGTATTTGATCACTTTGCTTATTTTATGTCTGAAGAGTTCACTCTGATCGATTGTTACATGGCTCCGCTATTATGGCGTTTACCGGAGTTAAAGATTGATTTAGGGTTTGATAATGTCACCGGTCTGAAAAGTTATATGGTAAAAGTTTTTGAACGTGAATCATTCCAGGCGTCAATGACAGAAACTGAACGTGAAATCAGAGTGGGAGCATAATGACAACCATGGTAGTGCAACGACCGTATCTCCTTCGCGCATTCTACAATTGGATTGTTGATAGTGAATGCACACCTCATATTATTGTTGATGCGACACAACCAGGAGTGGAAGTGCCGCAACGATTTGTTGAAGATGGAAAAATTGTTCTTAATATTGCACCTAAATCAGTAATGCAGTTTTCAATGAATGATGATGCAGTTGCATTCAATGCACGTTTTGGCGGACAGCCGATGCAGGTTTATGTGCCTTTATATGCGATAGAAGGTATTTATGCGCGTGAAAATGGTGCCGGTACTATTTTTCCTGAAGAGCCTGCTTATCAGGAACTGGATAGCGCGCCGGAAAAACCGCAGATTGAACAAACTGAGACTAAACCGGGTAAACGCCCAACGTTGACGATTGTAAAATAATCTTCTGTTATACCCTTTGAAAAAACCGGGATTATCCCGGTTTTTTATTGTCCGAAGTTTCCAGCCGTCAGCCGTCAGCCGTCAGCCGTCAGCCGTCAGCCGTCAGCCGTCAGCTTTCAGCTCGTAACCAGCCGCTTTAAAAAACTAAACAAAATCAATCGGATCGACATCTATAGACCAGCGAATCTTTCGTCCCTCTGGCAGGCTATCAAAAGCGGTTAATGCCTGGTGCAGCGTTTGCGTGATGATTGTGCGCTGCTCACTTTGTAACAATAACTGGAAACGATATTTTCCCGCCCGTCTTTCCATTGAAGCAGGAATAGGTCCTAAAATTAATAAACTGTCCATGTCATTATTAGCCGAACAGATTTGCTGCAGAATTTGTTTGCATAACGCTAGAAAGTTTTCTGCCAGGGTGGCATTCTCCGATTCCGCCCTTAACAGGGTTTGAAATGTGCTTGGTGGTAACTGCGCCAGCTTTCGCTCTTTAAGTGCATTACGGGAAAACTCAAAATAACCGTTATTAATAAGATCCTGAAGTAAACTGTGCTCCGGGTGATGGGTTTGTAAGACCACCTGACCTTTTTTATCAGCCCGTCCGGCCCGCCCTGATACCTGGGTAAACAACTGCGCGAGGCGTTCGCTGGCACGATAATCGTTACAGAACAGCGCGCCGTCCACATCTATTAATGCTACTAGGGTGACGTCGGGGAAGTGGTGGCCTTTTGCGAGCATCTGTGTGCCGAGCAGAATTTTATATTTGCCGCTGTTGATATCGCTTAAATATTGATTAAAGCTCTCTTTTTTACGGGTATTATCACGATCAATACGCACTGTCGGATGATCCGGAAACAGACTGTTTAAGGTTTCTTCCAGCTGTTCGGTACCTACGCCGGTAGCAATCAATTGGGTCGAGCCGCAATCAGCGCACTGATGCGGTACCGGATGAGTCGAGGTGCAGTGATGGCAGTGCAGATAATTCGCGGATTTATGGTAAGTGTAAAAAGCATCACAGCGTCCGCATTTAACTAACCAGCCGCATTCATGGCACATTAATACCGGTGCATAGCCGCGCCGGTTTAAAAATAATATTACCTGATTGTTCTTCTCCAGGTGCTTGTTCATCAGCTCAATTAACTGCGGGGATAATCCCGATTTTAGCGGTAACCCCGCCAGATTAATTAAGCTATTGCTTGGTGGTTTGGCATTACCCGCCCGCTCGGTGAGGTGCAGGTGCTGGTATTTTCCCTGTAATGCATTGTTCAGCGTTTCTAACGAGGGCGTAGCAGAGCCTAATACGACTGGGATTTTTTGTAACGCGGCGCGTTTGATGGCAAAGTCACGCGCATGGTAACGAAAACCATCCTGCTGTTTGAAAGAAGCATCGTGCTCTTCATCTAAAATGATTAATCCTAAATTTTTAAAATCAGAAAATATGCTGCTGCGTGTACCGATGATAATTGCAGCGCTGCCTTGTTTAGCATGCAGCCAGGTATCGAGTTGCTCCCTTGGGTTTAATCCGGAATGTTTGAGATAAACCGGAACATTAAAACGCGCTTGAAAACGTTTGATGGTTTGCGGGGTTAAACCAATTTCAGGTACCACCACCAGAACCTGTTTACCTGCAAGCAGGATCGGTTTGATGATGTTTAGGTAAACTTCTGTCTTACCGCTGCCGGTGATCCCCTCTAATAAAAAACAGTTAAAATTATCAGTTTGCTGATTGACAGTGCTGATTGCAATCGCCTGTTCAACACTTAACTGCGGTTTTTGTTCAGATTCAGTAAAATTTTCCAGCCAATCAGGCGTATTAACAGGCTGTTTATCAATAGCTTCAACCAAGCCTTTTTCCTGCAGCGCCTTGAGTGTAGGACGGCTGATCCCTTTCACAGATAACTGTACAGTGGAGAGGGGGGATTCACTCAAGGTCTGCAGAGCAAGCTGCTGTTTTTTAGAGCGTTTAAAATCTTCCAGATTAAAAGAGCTGGCGGTTAACTGCCAGTATTGTTCACTTTTAAAAACGGCATCTTTACCCTGACGTAATAAAGTTGGCAGGGCCTGCTGAAAAACATCACCAAAAGCATGCTGATAATAAAAAGCCGACCAGCGTAACAGTGACCAGATTTTTTCATCTAACAAGGGAGCTTGATCAATCAGCTGGGTGATTTTTTTTAATTTATCAATGGCATAGTCACAAGTCGGGTTAACCACACAGATCACCCCGATTAACTGTCTTTTTCCGCCAAAAGGAACCCGCACGCGGCAACCTACCAGATTTTTTGGATCTGTTTTGAGCAGATAATCAGGCAGCAGATAATCGAATTGTTTGTGTAGAGGAATCGCCAGTGCGACACGGCAAATGATAGGTTGGTTCATGCGCTCAATTATAGGCAGATAAAAATCTATTGTAACCTGTTTCCAATTAAGCGGGTTAAAAAACTGATAAAGAGATTGAAATCGAAAGTGCTCGATATAAAGCACTTTCTTTTTTTTTGGGGGGGGGCTCGTTTAAGCGAGCAGTTTTCTGGCCGCCGCAACAACAATCGAGATTGCGCTGACTTCGGTTTTCTTCATGGTCACTGCATCCGGGATCTCCTGCTGGGTGCGGTTAACAATTACCCCTGCAACGCAGGCGGCACGCCAACCTTGTGAGGCACACATGGTAAATAGCGTCGACGATTCCATTTCATAGTTAAGCACGCCTAACTCCTGCCACTCTTTCATTGAGCCTTTAAACTGGCGGGTAACACGTCCTGATACGGTGTCGTAACGCTCCTGACCGGGATAGAAGGTATCCGAAGAGGCGGTAATACCAACATGGGGTTCAACACCTGCATCGCGGCAGGCAGCAACCATCGCCGTCGTACACTCAAAGTTAGCCACCGCGGGAAATTCCATAGGTGCAAAATGCAGACTGGCACCATCAAGGCGGACTGAAGCTTGTGTGACAATCACATCACCGACATTAACCTGCGGTTGAATTGCCCCGGTTGTGCCCACCCGTAGAAAGGTAGTTACGCCTAATTGTGCTAACTCTTCAACTGCAATCGAGGTTGACGGGCCGCCGATACCCGTTGAACAAACAACCACCGCTTTGCCATCCAGATAAGCTAAATAGCTGGTGTATTCGCGATGGCTGGCGAGGAAAGTGGCTCCGTCCATTAATTCCGCGATTTTTTTAACCCGCTCCGGATCACCCGGTACTATTGCTAAATTCGCTCCATCGAGCATTTTTTTCGTGAGACCTAAATGAAATACATCTGACATAATGAAACTCCTATAAATATGCAGGCTGTTATAGCTCAGCACCTAAAAAAGCCAGGGGTAATAGTTCGGCAATAGTGTGTTGTTCTATTTCAGTTTCTGTAGCATAACTATAAACCATGGCGTCATAACCTGATTGTTCGGCAATTACTTGTCTGCATCCACCGCAGGGGTGTGCTTTAATTAGCGCTTTTGCTGCATTGCGAGCCAGTATGTGCACTTCTTTGATATCCCCTATTTTTGCACCTTCGGTAACGGCGGTCTGAATAGCATTACGCTCTGCACAGATGGTGGTTGGATAAGCCGCTGACTCGACATTCACGCCGCGATAGACGCTTTGGTTTTTTGTCACGACAATGGCAGCAACACTAAAACCGGAGTAGGGTGCTGAGGCATTATCGAGTAGCTTTACAAGTTCAGAGAAATAATTTTTATGCATAATGTTAGAGCCTCTTGATATAGGTTTGTGATTGATTTTCCGGCTGGGCAACAAAGCCCATTTTATTAAGGTATAGACAATGGTCCTGATCGTTTGCTGTTGTCCGCAGTGCGCTGATCCCTTTCTCTTTAAGAATTTCCGGGTGGCTTTTGTAATAATAGGTACCCAGTTTAAAGTCTCTATATCTGGGCGTGACATAATCAAGGATAATGTTAAAAGTACCATCAGCCTCTTTGCTACCCACCAGTACACCGGCAATATTGTTGTCACGTAACATATAAAATGAGGTATCAGCCGCCTTTAATCTGTCCAGATCCGTTTGTTTTTCTATTTCCTGGCGGTTAAATTCAACAAAATGCTGAAAATATTCAGAATTTGTTGAAGCTGAAACTATTTTAAACTCTTCCTTGGTACGATAAATCTGATACAAATAATAAATATTAATACAGGCAATGCTGAGGTTCATAAAAATGGTCGGTACTGAATCTATAAAATAAGCAAAGCTTGCAAACAGCAGGCAGCCTATAAAATTAATCACTCTCAGTTTGATAATTGAAGACATAGTAAGAGAAATTAATACAACCAGTGAGGCTAAGTAACCAAACCATTCGACCCAATCTAATTCCATAATGATTCCTTAAAAGTAAAAGACCAAAATCAAAACAACTTCGGCTTTGTATTGATTTAAATATCCTGTAAACGGATATGGCGATACACCTGTGTTTGCGCTTTTGCTGCTGCTTGACCACATACAATAGCGCGTTGGATAGCGCGCTGCGCTTCAATAAACTGTGCTTCACTCCGGGCATGTATTATTGCCAGCGGTTTTTCAGGGCTTGCCTGCTCTCCCAGAGCAATAATCTCGCTTAGACCCACGCCATAATCGATGGGATCAGTTGCCCTGCGCCTGCCTCCGCCCATGGCAACGACGGCCATCCCTAACTCTCTAGTATCCATGGCCTGTACAATCCCTGCATGCGGAGCATAAACAGGGCGGACAATGGCCGGCTTCTGCAGATGGTTGTCATAATTTTCAATAAAGTCTGCGGGGCCGCCTAATGCGCATACCATTTTGCCAAAGACCTCCGCGGCTTTGCCGTTATCAAGAACCGCTTGTAATTTTGTCCGAGCCTCTTTTAGGTCTGCTGCTAATCCACTTAACAGTAACATTTCGGCGCATAATGCCATGGTGACTTCGTGTAAACGCGGGTTCACATATTCCCCGCTCAGAAATCGCACCGCTTCGCGCACTTCAACGGCATTACCCGCACTACTTGCTAACACCTGATCCATATTGGTAATTAAAGCGGTGGTTTTACAACCTGCGCCATTGGCCACACCAACGATACTTTTTGCCAGCGCTTCAGACTGTTCATAAGTCGGCATAAACGCGCCGCTGCCTGCTTTAACATCCATCACCAGCGCATCAAGGCCGGCAGCTAACTTTTTCGATAATATGGATGCGGTTATTAACGGAATTGATTCAACCGTCGCGGTAATATCTCGGGTGGCATAAAAACGTTTGTCGGCAGGTGCCAGATCGCCCGTTTGCCCAATAATCGCGACCCCCACCTGTTTGACTATTCTGCGGAAATGCTCAGCGCTGTCCGGTGTTGTTTTATAACCGGGTATGGCATCGAGCTTATCCAATGTACCGCCGCTATGCCCCAGACCGCGTCCTGAGATCATCGGCACATATCCACCACAGGCAGCGACCATCGGGCCTAACATTAAAGAGGTCACATCGCCGACACCACCCGTTGAGTGTTTGTCTACAACAGGGCCGTCTAAATCAAGTGAAGACCAGTCTAAAACCGTGCCTGAATCTCGCATAGCGCAGGCCAGAAGCACGCGTTCATCGATGTTCATATCCTGGAAATAGACTGCCATTGCAAAGGCGGCAATTTGACCTTCAGTTATGCTGTTAGTCGTAATACCCTGAATAAAAAAGTCAATCTCCTGCCTGGTTAATACTTTTCCATCGCGTTTACGGCGGATAATCTCCTGCGGGAATAACGTCATCTGCTCTGCCTCCTGTATTTCAGCGAGACCGGTATGCGCAAGGGCAATGCCGGCCTCTTTAATAATAAAGCTTAAGTTAGATCTTATAGGTTACCGCGAAGTAATGACCAAAACCTGTTGTTACTGCACCAGGCCATGCTTCCCCATCCTTAAGACCGTAAACATCTTTAAACCCTTTCAGGCCATAACCGACGGCAAAACGATCCGAATGCCAGTAGATACCGTTAAACATCACACCGCCGCTGCTCGCAGAAGAGTACTCATCTTTCATGCCAAACTGGTAATCGATATAACCCTGATAGGAGAAAAATGAACCGTTGTCAAAGAAGTAAAAAGGTTTAAACCAGTTGGTGGATACCTGATAACCGTTCCAGTCTTTATTGTTTTGATCGTAAAGGCCGTAAACATTAAGGCCCACTTTGCCCAGCCAGGGAACCGTAATGTCAGATCCCAGTCCGACAAAAGCATTGTTGACATCACCAGTTCCGCCACCGCCCCAGTTAAACAGGCTGGCAAGATACACCTCCTGCACCGGACCAAAGGAAAGATCTTTGCCGGTTAAGGCATCAAGCGAAACGCGTGGTGCGAACTTCATAAACATTTTGGAAGCGCCGTCTTTATCCGAACTGTCGCTTGTGGTCAGGTTAAACACGTCCACATAACCGTATAGATCGAAAATGCCCGAACGACCGCCAAACTCCATCTCCAGATAATCATGATCTGATTCACCGGGTAATTCATTAACCGCGTACATAAGGTTAAACTGCGCCCATTTGTAATCGTTTTTATGGATATCACCATCGCTGTAGTCGGCTGCAAATAGAGGTGCGCTAGCGCTGGCCAGGCTAAGTGCTAATAGTGTTTTTTTCATAGTTAATTTCCTTTTTTAAAGTCAAAGCGTCCCTGGGGCATAAATATCAATTTTTTTATGCCCTGAACTTTTTATTATTATGTTATTTATCTAGATTGGTTGAGGTAATACACCTGGTGAACCTGTTAATAGGTCAGCCAGATGAATTATCTCATTTTGCTCAGGTTATCCTGCAACGACTGCATCGAGGGCAACAATCAACATATCATTGAAGCTGGTTTGACGTTCATCTGAGGTGGTCTGTTCGCCGGTGCGGATATGGTCTGATACGGTTAAAATACACAGTGCATTGGCGCCTTCTTCCGCTGCCACGCCGTATAAACCGGCGGCTTCCATCTCTACACCCAGGATGTTGTATTTTTCCAGCGTATCAAACATTTCCGGCTCAGGCGTATAAAAAAGATCGGCTGAGAAGATATTACCGACACGGGCTTTAATGCCATGCGCTTTGGCTGAGTTAACCGCTTTTTCCAGCAGCTCATAACTGGCAATTGCCGCAAAATCATGACCTTTAAAACGTGAACGGTTTACTTTTGAATCGGTTGATGCGCCCATCCCAATGATCACATCACGTACTTTAATATCATTGCTGACGGCACCGCAGCTTCCCACTCGGATAATATTTTTCACCCCGTATTCACGGATTAATTCCGTTGCATAAATTGAGCAGGAAGGGATGCCCATACCACTGCCCATGACCGACACGCGTTTGCCTTTATAGGTACCGGTAAAACCAAGCATGTTACGTACATCTGTAACCTGTTCCGCATTTTCTAAAAAGTTTTCAGCAATATATTTTGCGCGTAGAGGGTCGCCGGGCATCAAAACCGTTTCAGCAAAAGCACCATCAACTGCATTAATATGAGGGGTTGTCATAATCATTATCTCCATTGTTCTGGGTATTTACTGTGCAGCCTGTTTTCAAGCTGCATAGTTTGCTTATTTTTTTCAATCAATTAATTAAAAATACTTTTGCCGTATTCGAGGGCGGGTAAATCATGGAAATCAGCAATTGACTGACCAATATCCGCAAAACTCTCGCGCAGTCCTATTGGGCCCGGTTGAACCTTCTGACCGTAAAAAATAGCCGGAATGTGCTCTCTGGTATGGTCGGTGCCTTTCCATGTCGGATCACAGCCATGATCTGCGGTTAGCACCAGCAAATCACCTTCCTGCATTAATGCCAGCATTTCCGGCAAACGTTGGTCGAAATACTCTAAACCGGCTGCGTAACCCGCTACATTACGACGGTGGCCAAAGTCAGCGTCAAAATTCACAAAATTAGTGAAGATAATGGTTTGATCTCCGGCCTGCTGCAGTTCATTCAGACTGGCATCAAAAAGCGCTTCCAGGCCAGTTGCTTTGGTTGCTTTGGTTATGCCCTGAGCGGCGAAAATATCGGATATCTTGCCGACACTGACGACCTGACCGCCAGACTCTTTCATACGATCCAATAACGTCGGTGCTGGTGGTGTGACAGAATAATCATGGCGATTACCGGTACGTGCAAAATTACTGCTGTCT
Source organism: Psychromonas sp. (assembly GCF_041586535.1). GTDB lineage: Bacteria > Pseudomonadota > Gammaproteobacteria > Enterobacterales > Psychromonadaceae > Psychromonas. The sequence goes on from NZ_JBFGZY010000010.1 coordinate 32,515, forward strand.
GAGCCGTCAAAGGGGCGGGCGATAACCCGGCCGATATGATATTTATCCACTAATTCACGGGCGATTTCACACAGTTTGTAAAGTCTTTGCAGACCAAAGGTTTCCTCATGACAGGCAATCTGGAAAACACTGTCGGCAGAGGTATAGAAAATAGGTTTGCCGGTTTTGATATGCTCTTCACCAAGATCCTGCAGAATAGTCGTACCGGAGGCATGGCAATTGCCTAAATACCCGGGTAATTCTGCACGCTCTACTAATTCATCGAGCAGTTCCTGCGGAAAACTGTTTTGTTTTTGCGCAAAATAACCCCAGTCAAATAGAACCGGTACGCCGGCTATTTCCCAGTGACCACTGGAAGTATCTTTTGCGGTCGAAATCTCTTTCGCGTAGCCGTAAGCCGCAATCGGCTCAACTGACGGATCTAACCCGGCTGGAAAAGTCGATGAACTTTCTGCACAAGCACGGCCGAAACCCAGTTTGTTTAAGTTGGGAATATTAAGCGGGCCGCTGCGCCCCTCATTGGCCAGACCTTTGGCACATTGCTCCGCGATATGGCCCAGTGTATTTGAGCCCATATCATCAAATTTAGTGCCGTCGGCCAGAGTGCCGATAAATTGATCGGCATCGGCAGCGCCGCCAACACCAAAAGAATCAAGTAATAGGATGATGGTACGTTTCATTAGTAACCTCCACTTTGTACTGCTTTTTCCGCCAAATTCAGCTGTGTTAATAAAGCGCCTAACAAGCTTGATGCGCCGAATCTGAAATGTGCTGTATTTATCCAGTTATCGCCCATAATACTGGCTGCAAGCTGCAGATAATCACTGGCAGCCTGGGCATCTTTAACACCACCGGCGGCTTTAAAGCCAACATCACGGCCGGATTCTTTGATCGCTTCCAGCATCACTTTGGTCGCTTCCAACGTCGCATTAACCGGCACTTTCCCCGTTGATGTTTTAATAAAATCGGCTCCGGCATTGATACAAATTTCACTGGCTTGTTTTATTAATGCCGGGCTTTTCAGTTCGCCTGATTCAATAATTACTTTCAGGGTGACCTGCTCACCGCATATATCTCTGCAGGCTTTCACCATGGTGGCGCCGATTTCTGCATTTCCGGCCATTAATGCGCGGTAAGGAAAGACAAGATCCACTTCATCTGCCCCGTAGGCAACTGCTGCCCGTGTTTCTGCTAATGCGATATCCAGGTCATCATTACCGTGTGGAAAGTTGGTTACCGTCGCAATTTTGATATCCGGGGTGTTTTGCTGTTGTAATGTTTTACGCGCAATGGGAATAAAGCGCGGGTAAATACAAACGGCAGCCGTATTACCCGCTGCGCTATGCGCATCAGCGCATAACTGTTTTACTTTCTGATCCGTGTCATCTTCATTTAAGGTGGTGAGATCCATTAATTGGATGGCTAAACGGGATGCTTGTTGTAAATCGCTCATTATTTATTTCCTTTGCTACTGGTGATTAATACCGATGTCATTAAAAGTTTAATCAGCACTAACACTTGAAATTCAGGGCGCTTAAAAATATGCAGTGGAAATCATTAAGCGCTTATTTAGAGTTATATCAGGCAACACTTAGGGCAAAGAAAATACCGACTAAGGTTGCACTCATAAAGTTAGACAGAGTACCGGCGAGTACCGCTTTTAAACCTAATCTGGCGATATCCGGGCGACGCGATGGTGCCAACACACCCAGACCACCTAATAAAATCGCCATCGAAGATAAGTTTGCAAAACCACATAAGGCAACGGTAATAATTACTTGTGAGTGTTCGCTTAAGCTGTCTTTAATGCCAACAAAGTCAATATAGGCAACAAATTCATTAACCACTAATTTCTGACCTAATAAACTACCCGCCTGAATCGCTTCAGACCATGGAATGCCAAGAAGGTAAGCAATCGGTGAGAAGACATAACCCAATATCTGTTGCAGGGTTAGGGCTTCAAGACCAAATACACCACCTACAGAGCCTAAGATAGAATTGATTAATGCGATTAATGCGATAAACGCAATTAACATACCGCCGACATTCATGGCCAGATGAAGGCCATCACCCGCACCGACTGCCGCTGCGTCAATAACATTGACGGGTTTATGCTCTTCTTCAGCAATCACTTCATCAGATAGCATAGCAGTCGATTTTTCTGTTTCAGGCTCTAATAGTTTAGCCATTAATAAACCACCGGGCGCAGCCATAAACGAGGCGGCAATCAGGTATTCAAGGCTGACACCTAGGGATGCATAACCCGCTAACACTGAACCCGCAACTGACGCTAAACCGCCGGACATAATGGCAAAAAGCTCTGAACGGGTCATCGTTTTGATGTAGGGTTTTACCACCAATGGCGCTTCGGTTTGCCCGACAAAAACATTGGCCGCTGCTGACATGGACTCGGTTCTGCTGGTACCTAATGCTTTCTGCAGTGCTCCGCCAAATATTTTGATAATAAACTGCATTACACCAAGGTAATAAAGCACGCCCATTAATGAGGCGAAGAAGATGATAATCGGTAGTACTTTAAAGGCAAAGACAAAACCGCCGCCGCCAAAGACTTCAAACATCGTCCCGGAAACAAGGCCGCCAAAGAGAAAACCGATACCGGCATTGGCGCTGTCGATAACCGCCTGTACACCACCGGATATACTGCCAAGCACGCTTGCTCCTGAATCTGTGAAAATAACAAAAGCGGGTATTGCTGCCTGAATAAGAAAAGCACCGCCTATGGTGCGAAAGTTAATTGCCTTTCTGTTACTGGAAAATATTATCGCGATCAACATCAGCGATATTACTCCTACTAAGCCCATTACAATTTCCATCTAGTTCTCCATTTAGTTTTCTATGCTTGATTGAATGTTTTCTAATCTTTGGTACATCTTTTATATAGCCGCATCATTTGCTGACTGGTTTACCTGGCTTTAATCTTTTTGTCTGTGCTATCGGCTGCCTTAATTGACTAAAGCATGAGCCCTGTTCCCTGCGTATGGGAGATAAACAGCGGTCAAAATTCAATTAACATTCCATAGAATTGTTAAAAAATCTATCGGTGTGAATAACTGGGGGGCAGTTTATTTATTCAATAGCACTTAAAATGTGATCTAAACCAAGAGAATACTTGATATTGTAATCTTATTTTATCTGTTTACACAATCTGTTGTTTTTCTGTTAAGCTACTGCTACGTGTTGTTTTTGTGAGCTAAGTGGTGAAAAAGTGCGCGGGTTAATCAAGTGGTCTGCCGATGTTTATTTACCATTATGTTTGCTGATTCTGCAGTTGATTTGAGGGGCAGGGAAACAATGTTTTCATTTACCAAAGACTTTAATTGTTGTAAAACAGTGCGTTGTAAAAACTTTGCCGTTGCAGATAGCGCCGATTATATTCCCCAAAGCTGGCGATTAGGGTACTTATCCATCGCCTGTAAATCATGTGGAAGCTACCCTCCGTGGGTGAATAATGAGCAGGTAAAACAACTGTTAGCAGAGAAACTTGAAGTCCACTTCGCTAGAAAATTAAGCGATTGTCCCGGATGTGCCCCGTATTTTTTCTTTAATGAAAGCCCTAAAGCAACGTTGCACGGCTACACTTCGGCTGGCAGACAGCGAAAAAAGTGTTCTCTGTGCCAGCGCGTATTTACCCCTGCATGTTTTAAAAACAGAAATGCCCTCAGGCTAATTTTAAGCTGTATTATTGCCAATAAAGAGATAAGAGAATCGATTAAGGAAACAGGTTTATCGGCCCGGTTATATTATTTTTATCTGGAAAAATTAGCGCAGATTTTTGCAAGCTTCAGCCGTTTAAAGGAAGAGCAGGTAATGCTCCGGCCTTACCTTGCACTGCATACGCATGGTAAAGTGCTGCATCTTGCCCATCAAAGAGGTTTTTATACTTTACTGACTTCAGAAGTTGACAGTGGTTATATTGTTCTGCAGACCAATAATTTAACGAATATTCCTTTAACTGAAGAAGATATTTATCGCAGCAGGGAAAATACAATAATATCAGCTGATCATGAACCGGACTTAGAAACGCGGTTGATCAACAGATATGAGCAAAACCTTACCCGAAAACATTTTGAGCAGTTACTGGTCGGTGAATTAAAGCCGCTTACAAAGTGTGCATTAATTTCACCCGCTGAATTGGTGTACGCACATTTCCAGCTACTAACTGCCTTTACCGTAAAAGCATCCACTTACAGACATTATATTGAACATGAAAGTTGTCTGAGAGCCGCCGCTTTAATGGCATCTGCTGCAGATATAAAAAAGTCTGCGGCTGAGGTTTATTTTTTTTTGGCGCACCCCAGAACAGAAAATGATTTACAGGGGAAAAAAATTGGCTGGTGGGATGATAAATGGTTCAGTAATGATTCTGGTGCCTATTGCCCAATTGCTACCGCTAGCGAGTTTGACTGCGATGTAAAATTAGATAGCAGCACCAGTATTGATCAATTTTATGCCTACCTGGATAAAAAGATCTATAAAGGTGTCAATAGCCTGAATGTGGTTAATCATTTGTCGGAAATACACCGGGTTATATTCAATTACTGTGATGTGAATAATAATAGCAGCAGAGCAGTGCGATTAGGTGTGTGTGATGCAGTTTATACCCCGTTACAATTGCTCGATAGCGCTTTGTCGACAGTAACGAAGGGATTTTAATCCGGCGGGCAATTCGTTCAGTTAATTGAAAAAAGAGTTTTCAAAAAGTAAGAAAATAAATATGAATAAAATACACTTTATAGTTGTATTTTTATTAAACATTCCTATACAATTCGCACCCTGAAATTCAATGATAAATACGTGTGGTACTTTGGTGGATGAAATAATTCATTCAAACAGAGCAGCGACACGGCCTAAAAGAGGTTTCCCTAATGAAAAATAATATTCATCCAGAATATAACGAAATTACAGCTACTTGTTCATGTGGTAACGTAGTTAAAGTTGGTTCAACAGTTGGTAAAGACCTTGCGCTAGATATCTGCAGTGCATGTCACCCATTCTACACTGGTACTCAGCGTGTTGTTGATACCGGCGGTCGTATTGACAAATTCAAACAACGTTTTGGTGCTTTGGGTAAAAAATAAACCTTACTGGTTTAGTTACCCTGCTAAAATGAATAAAAAGGTGCCTATGGCGCCTTTTTTTGTTTTACGGCATAGAGATAATTTGAAGATAAGGTTACCAACACTGGCCAAT
>NZ_JBFGZY010000011.1:0-37506 GCF_041586535.1 Psychromonas sp.
GCCGGATCATGTGGCGGTGCTGCACTAGATGCCCTGACGACTTATATCGAGCAACAAAATAGACCTAAGTAACGTTAATGCTTCGCATCAATGATTTTCATCACCGCCATGAATGACGGTGTTTTTCATCTAAATGGATAAAAAAGATCAAAATACTCTATAGATTAGATTTCAACTTGATCTCTTATTTCTGTATGATAATTGCAATATTGAATTTAATAATTACCAAGGAATTTTGATGTCAGAGCAAGGATTTACAACAAAAATAGTACACTCAGACCGCTTACTGAATTTAGAATACGGAGCAATACATGCCCCTATCCATAACTCTGTTCCTTATGGTTTTGCTGATGTGCAGGGCTTAATCGATGTTTTTCAGGGGACACAGGCCGGGCATGCTTATGCCCGCTCGTCAACACCCACCATTGATGCGTTACAACATAAAATTAAACAGATGGATAACGGCATTGCGACGCTGGTTTTTTCATGCGGTATGTCAGCGATAGTCACCTCCTTTTTAACATTGTTGAAAACGGGTGATCACCTTATCTGCAGCCGCTTTTTATTCGGTAACACCAGTAGCTTGATTGGTACCCTTCAGGGGTATGGTATTGAAGTGACTTTTGTTGATGCGACAGACATCGAACAGGTAAAGGCCGCGCAGCAGGGGAATACACGCATGGTTTTTGTTGAAACAATCGCTAACCCGGCTACCCAGATTAGTGCGTTAGATGAGATAGGTGATTTTTGTGCCGCGCAAAATTTAGTTTATGCTATCGATAATACAATTACTTCCAGTTATCTGTTTGATGCTGTAAAAGTGAAAGCCAGTTTGATTATTACCTCTCTTTCCAAATACGTTGCCGGTCATGGTAATGCGTTAGGCGGCTCGGTAACCGATACCGGATTATTCGACTGGTCGACCTATCCGAATATTTTTCCGGCTTACCGTACAGGAGATAGTAAACTGTGGGGCATTAGCCAATTAAAGAAAAAAGGCCTGAGAGATATGGGGGCCTGTATAAGTTCCCAAACAGCTCATCTTATTTCGGTCGGTAGTGAAACCATGGAGCTGCGTATGCAGCGTCAGTGTCAAAATGCCCTAGCTTTAGCGGAATTTTTAGAGCAGCACCCTAAGGTGACGAAAGTGTATTATCCCGGGCTGAAAAATCATCCGCAACATGAAACAGCTAAACGTTTATTTAAAGACTTTGGTGCAATATTAAGTTTTGATCTTATTGAAGGCGAAGATTGCTGTGAGCTGTTAAATAAACTGAAAATAGTGATCAGCGCAACCCACCTGGGCGATAACCGTACCCTTGCTTTGCCGGTTGCGCCTACCATCTATCATGAAATGGGCCTGGCAACACGTCAGGAGATGGGAATAAGTGAAACCATGATCCGCTGCTCAATTGGTATTGAAAATACTGCCGATTTAATAGCTGATTTCGAGCAGGGGCTGGCATAATTAAACCTAATTAACTTCAAGCTGCAGTTATACCAAAGGAGCTAAAAAGGTGAACAGTCTAGTTGGTTAAAATCATCGCTAACTGGGTTATGAGTTTTGAAGTGAGAACAACTATCTCCTGCAGCTCACGCCTTGTTAGTGCAGATTTTTCCTGCGCAAGACTGGATCACTTCATTAACTCCTTTGCTATTAGCTTGAGTGGCTGAAAAAGAGACTTTCTTTGAGGATGAGAATGAAAATATTTACCATTTTTGTTTTTTTATTTACCTCTTTTCTGGCACAAGCAAAACAGGTAAGCGATGAACAATTAAAAATAACCGGCCGCGCTTTGGCTAACTATCAAATCTGCGCAAATGTTGCGCAAAGACATCAAGATCAGGCGATGTTTAATTATTACAGCGACATACATTTTGACAGTTTGCAGGCAGGGAAAATGTTATCCATCCGGCAAGTGCAGATTATTTTTGATGAGCAGCAACAAACCGCCGTTAAGCTTGCTGCAATAGATAAAAGCAGTTTAACCGGCCTTTGTATCAGCCGTTTTGATGCTTTGTCCAGAAAAATGCAGGAGCAGAAGTTACAGTAACATATAGGAAGATGGGGCAACAACGCTGTCACAGGGAGTTTAAAAATTACTGCCTCCTATACCCATGTTACTTCAAAATGCTTTGTCAGGCACGAGCTCGGAGACCAGAGCAAGACGCAACATGAGGTAATGGTTATTCCCTTTTCGATTGGTGCAACGTAGCACTGGTTTTCGAGCTAGCGCCCCGTAGGGCAAGGTTAATGGCACCAATCTGCTTTGTTATAAAATTTCTATGTAGAATAACTATACTTCAATTTTATGCCTGGCATCTCGGCAACAATTTGCCTTGCTGACTTTGCATCTTGAAGTATCATGGGTATATATAAAACCTTTTCGGTTACGTAGGCTTCGGGGTTAAATGCAGAGCAAGTCAATTTTTTCAGTCAAACAGATCTCTTCCTGTCGCCAGGTATGTCCTGCTATTTCCATCCTCAACTAAAGCAGCTTCCCTTAATAAGTGTTTAAAGCTAAGCGCATAATTCGCTTCCGATAGCTGTTCTCTTATTACTTATAACTTTTTGTGTTTTAAGTATCCGAATATATTGATGCATAATGTATAATTGATAAAAATCAAATAGTGTTAAAGCTAAGGAAAATCATGAACAAAAATAGATTAACTCACCTCAAGGCGCTTGAGGCTGAATCAATTCAAATTATGCGTGAGGTTGCGGCCGAATTTGATAACCCCGTTATGCTTTACTCCATTGGTAAAGATTCATCCGTTTTACTGCATTTGGCACGTAAGGCCTTTTATCCGGGTAAAATTCCTTTTCCGCTACTGCATGTTGACACTAACTGGAAATTCAAAGAGATGATTGAATTTCGCGATAAGCTAGCTGAAAAGTATGATTTTGATCTAATTGTTCATAAAAATCCGCGCGGCCTGGAAATGAACATCAGCCCCTTTGAACATGGCAGTGCCAAGCATACCGATATCATGAAAACTGAAGGGCTAAAACAAGCGCTGAATAAGTACGGTTTTGATGCCGCGTTCGGTGGTGCACGCCGTGATGAAGAGAAGTCTCGCGCCAAAGAGCGGGTTTACTCTTTCCGTGATAAAAATCATCGCTGGGATCCGAAAAACCAGCGTCCTGAGTTATGGAATATCTATAACTCTAAAGTGGATCGCGGTGAAAGTATTCGTGTATTCCCGCTGTCTAACTGGACTGAACTTGATATCTGGCAGTATATCTACCAGGAAAATATCGAGATGGTGCCTTTATACTTCGCCGCAAAACGCCCTGTCGTTAAACGCGATGGTGCGCTGATTATGGTCGATGACGAGCGTATGCCGTTAGAAGAGGGTGAAGTCCCTGAAATGAAGATGGTTCGTTTCCGCACCTTAGGCTGTTACCCGTTAACCGGCGCGATTGAATCAGAAGCAACAACCCTGCCGGAAATTATCCAGGAGATGCTGTTAACCACAACCTCAGAGCGTCAGGGTCGGGTAATTGATAATGATTCCGCCGGTTCGATGGAGAAGAAGAAGATGGAAGGTTACTTCTAAACCGGAGGTTTAGAAGTAAGTTGTTAGTCATCAGTTGTTAGTTATTAGTAGTGTTTCACATAGCGAGTTTCTTATGAGCTTTGAAGATTTAGATGTTTGGAAAAGAGCTGCTCGTTTATCTGCTGAAATTTATAAAAATACTAATCAATTGCGTGACTACGGCTTTAGAGACCAGCTGGCTCGCTCAGGCCTTTCTGTGCCAAGTAATATTGCAGAAGGCATGACGAGAGTTAGCGCAAAAGAGCAATGCCGATTCTTAGAAATTTCACGTTCATCATTAGCTGAGGCTAGGACGCAAATATATATCGGTATCGAAATAGGTTATTTGCCTGATACAGTTGCTAAGCCTTGGTTGCAAGAAACAAAAGAAATTGCAGCGATAATTTCAGGGTTAATGCACTCAATTATGCAGAAGAATAAATAATGAAAGGTTGGTTTATGGTTTTAGCTAATGACTAATAACTGAAAACTAATCTCTTTATTTCAAGGATTTATAATGTCAAATGATTCAAATTTAATTGCGACAGATATCGAAGAGTATCTGCGCGTGCATGAAAACAAAGATCTTATGCGTTTTATCACTTGTGGTAGCGTGGATGATGGTAAGTCAACGTTGATTGGTCGTTTGCTGTTTGATAGCAAAATGATTTTTGAAGATCATATGGCTGCCATTGAAAAAGATTCGAAAAAATTCAATACCACCAATGAAGAGTTTGATTTGGCGTTGCTGGTTGATGGTCTGCAGTCTGAGCGTGAGCAGGGCATTACTATTGATGTTGCTTATCGCTATTTTGCGACAGAACAACGCAAATTTATCATTGCAGATACCCCCGGGCATGAGCAATACACCCGCAATATGGCGACCGGTGCATCGACTTGTGATCTGGCTATTATTCTGATTGATGCGCGTCATGGTGTGCAGGTGCAAACACGTCGTCACTCTTATATCTGCTCTCTATTGGGCATTAAGCATGTTGTGGTTGCTGTTAATAAGATGGATGCGGTTGATTATGATCAGGCAGTTTATAAAAAAATTAAGGCCGATTACCGTGAGTTTGCCAAGCAGTTGAATATTGCGGATATCCGTTTTGTGCCTATTTCAGCACTAAAGGGCGATAACGTTGTTAATGAAAGCGCGAATATGTCCTGGTACCCGGGTTCGCCGTTATTACGTCTGCTTAATACCATCCAGATTGAGAATGATGTAACCGATAAATTCCGCCTGGCGGTACAATATGTTAATCGTCCGAATTTAGATTTCCGCGGTTTCTGCGGAACTATCGCTTCGGGTGAAATCCGTGTTGGTGATACAATTCAGGCTTTACCGTCTGGTAAACAAAGTAAAGTTAAATCTATTGTGACTTTCGATGGAGATCTGCAAAGTGCGTTCGCAGGCATGGCCGTGACCTTAACGCTTGAAGATGAAATTGATATTAGCCGTGGTGATATGATTGTGCGTCCACATGAAAAACCGGAATCAAGCAAAAACTTTATTGCTGATGTGGTGTGGATGACTGAAGATGCATTACATGTTGACCGGGAATATATTATTAAAGCCGGCGCACACTCAACCTTTGGTTCGGTCGTTGCAATCAACAATAAAGTTGATGTTAATACCATGGAGAAAGAGCAGGCGAGTCAACTGGAGTTAAATGAAATCGGCAGCTGTCATTTCGAAGTAGCTGAAGCAGTGCATTTTGATAATTACAGTGAAAACCGCGCAACGGGTGCATTTATTATTATTGATCGCCTGACCAACGCAACAGTCGGTGCCGGAATGATCCGCGGTTCAGTTGAGACAATAGCTAAAGAAGCCCCTGCCTACAGTGCATTTGAAATTGAATTTAATGCTCTTGTACGTAAGCATTTCCCGCATTGGAATGCGAAGGATATTCTTAAAGGATAAAGATAAGTCGTTAGTTATTAGTTATTAGTTGTTAGTTTTTTACTAATGACTAACGGCTAATGACTAACAACTTGTGAGCCCCTATGACTATTGAATCATATTTTGTTTTGTCTGTTTTTATCGGGACGATAATCGGCTTAATTAAATTCCAACAGGATCCCGGGCTTGTCTTTGGTATTACCCTGTTGGTTTTGTTTGTTTCGAATATGGTGACGACTGAACAGGTATTACAAAGTTTTTCTAATCAGGGAGTGGTGACATTAATCCTTTTACTGGTATGTTCGCTTGCTCTTGAAAAAACCCGTTTTTTAAGGATGATTGCTACCAAGGTTATCCATAAAAACTACGCTAAGACGTTTATACATCTATTTAGTTTTACCGTTCTCTCTTCTGCTTTTTTAAATAATACTGCTGTGGTGTCCACTATGCTGGCGCCGATTCGCAATAACCCTTATCATGCCGCCAGTAAATTACTGCTGCCGCTATCCTATGCCGCTATTCTTGGTGGAACCCTGACGCTGGTGGGCACATCAACAAACTTAATTGTGAATAGTTTGGTGTTAGGCTTAGGGCTACCTTCCCTGTCATTTTTTGATTTTACTCTGGTGGGCGCCTCTCTGGTGCTGGTTTGCGGGACGGTTTTATGGTTTTTATTGCGTTTTTTACCCGAACATGATGTTAATGCTGAAGTGAGAGAAACTTACTTTATCGACGCGAAAGTGAGTGAAAAATCCAGTTTAGTTGGTAAATCGATTGAAGAAAATGGCTTACGTCACCTGGAGTCTCTGTTTCTGGTTGAGATCGTCCGGGGTAAGCATTTATTAAGTCCCGTTGCACCAAGTGAAGTGCTGCAGGAAAATGATCGCTTAATTTTCAGTGGTGATGTGACTAAAGTAAAACAGTTAAATCAATTTGATGGTTTATCTATATTTGCCCATCATCAGGGGTTGCTGCTTGATAATCTTACCGAAGTTGTTATCCGCCCGGAAAGTGTTTTACTGGGCAAGTCGTTAAAAAAAGCCGGTTTTCGTGCTTTGTTTGATGCCGCTGTAGTGGCGATTAAACGCGATGGTGAAAATGTCTCCGGCAAGCTTGGTGAGGTTGCTTTAAAAGCAGGGGATTATCTGGTATTGGCAGTCGGTGAAGATTTTAAATCTCGTCGTAATATCAGTAAAAACTTTATCTTAGTAAGTGGCGTTGAGCTTGATTCCATGCTCAACGGTGCTAAAGCCTTGTTGGCGACATTAGGTTTTTTTGCAGCTATCTTCGGTTCGGCCTTAGGTCTTTTCTCTTTGTTTAAGGGGCTGATTATTTTATTGGGGTTATTGTTGATAACCGGGTGTTTAACCTCCGGTGAAGTACTGCGCCGCTTTCCTGCCGACCTGTGGTTAATTATCTCCTCGGCATTAGTGCTCTCTCAGTCACTGAGTAACAGCGGTCTGCTGGCGTTTTTTGAGCATTTTGTCGATAGTTACGCACTTGCTCTGCCACCTTTGTTGGCGCTGGTGTTTGTCTATATATTAACCTGGTGGTTAACTGAGCTGGTCACTAATAACGCTGCCGCAGCATTAATATTCCCTGTTGCTTACGGTCTGGCAATTACCCTGAACGCTAATCCGATGGCCTTTATTATGGCTGTTGCCTTTGGAGCGAGTGCCAGTTTTGTCAGCCCTTACGGTTATCAAACTAACCTGATGGTATTTAACGCAGGGCAATACAAGTTAAGTGATTTTGTGAAAATAGGATTACCTGTCAGTATTATTTATGGCGTTGTTGCCGTGACGGCAATTACGCTGGTTTTTGGATTGTAGAAATATAGTGTTTAGTCGTCAGTCTTTAGTTATTAGTCAGCTACTAACTACTAACTACTAATTACTAATTACTAACTACTAATTACTAATTACTAACTACTTTTAACTGAGGATTTTATGTCTACCCCATATATTGATAAAGAAGTTGATGGTGATAAATCATCGGATGTTGTTTGGCATCAGGCCGCAGTTTCCCATCAGGCGCGTGTTAAATTAAATGGTCATAAACCTGCGGTATTGTGGTTTACCGGGTTAAGCGGTTCGGGTAAATCAACCGTTGCCAATGCCGTGGATTATATGCTCCATGAAGCGGGCGCTAAAACTTATGTGCTCGACGGTGATAACATTCGTCACGGTTTAAATGGTGATTTAGGCTTTTCTGATCAGGCGCGGATAGAAAATATTCGCCGTATCGGAGAAGTGGCTAAATTATTTGTCGATGCCGGTTTGCTGGTCTCCAGTGCGTTTATTTCGCCTTTTAATGCAGATCGGCAAATGGTCCGCGGTCTGCTGGCGGAAGGGGATTTTATTGAGGTATTTATTGATACCCCTCTGGCAGTTTGTGAGCAGAGAGATCCAAAAGGCCTCTATCAAAAAGCCCGAGCCGGTGAAATTAAAAACTTTACCGGGATAGACTCTGCCTATGAGGCACCGGTTAATCCTGAGATTCACGTTGAAACCGCAGAGAAATCTATTGAAGAATGCGCTTTACAGGTTATTACCTACCTTAAACAACATGAGTATATCTAAATGAATTATGATATTTTTAATGGAGATGCTGACGGCATTATCTCGTTACTGCAACTGCGCCTGGCAACACCGCAGCAAAATGAATTGGTGACCGGCGTTAAGCGTGATATCAACCTGGTTGCACAGGTTAATGCGAATCCCGGTGATAAACTAACCGTGCTCGATATTTCCATGGAAAAAAATATCGAGGGTGTACAAGCAGCCCTGGCTAAGGGCGCTGAAGTTTTTTATGCCGATCATCACCGCGCCGGGGAAATACCCGACCATCAAAATTTAGATGCGAATATCGATTTAGATGCCAACACCTGTACGGCTTTAATTATCGATAAACTGCTTGATGGACAGTTTCATGAGTGGGCTATTACAGCGGCTTATGGGGATAATCTGATCAGCAAAGCAGATCAATTAGCTGCAGATGCTGGGCTGAGCAGCGTACAAGCTGAGCAGCTTAAAGAACTTGGCACCTTAATCAACTACAACGGTTATGGTGCCAAGATCGATGATCTGCATTTTCATCCGGCAAGTTTGTTCCAGTCATTGTTGAAGTACGTGTCGCCTTTGGATGTTATTGCTGATCCTAAATCACCCTTTATCCAATTGCAGCAGGCATATCAATCAGATATGGCTGAGGCATTAGCGATACAGGCAAATCATCGCAGCCCCGTCCTTTCTGTGTATATTTTACCTGATGCCCCATGGGCGCGTCGTATTGGTGGGGTATATGGCAATTTACTGGCAAACCAAGATCCAAATTCAGCACATGCAGTATTGACTGAAAATGCCGATGGCAGTTATTTGGTTTCACTGCGTGCACCGCTGAACAATAAACAGGGTGCCGGTGATATCTGCAGTCAATTTGTAACTGGAGGCGGGCGAGCTGCTGCTGCCGGTATTAATAAACTACCAGCGGATAAGTTAATTACTTTTATTGATCACGTTGAAAGTTATTATTAAAGTGGTCAGCTGACGGCCGTCGTCCGTCAGCTGTTAATCATCTGATGTTTTTATTTTTCCATAAATATTCAAAGTATTATTTTCGTTTTTTTGTATTTCAGCTGTTTCTGTTTTGCTGGCCGTTTCAATCGTTTTCTCTTTTTTAGCCGGTTTTTCTGCTTGAGTCTCTTCAGCAGTCTGTACTTTAGATTCCGCTTTTTTTACCCGGATTATATTACCCGCTAACTTGTAACCGTTGAGGTTTTTTATTGCCGCTTTTGCCTCGCCGGGTTTGGGCATTTCAACAAAACCAAAGCCTTTTGATTTTCCGGTTATTTTATCCATAACCAAGTTGCAAGACTGAACTGCGCCGTATTGGACAAATAAACTTTCTAACTTTTCTTCAGTGGTTGCCGCGGCAAGATTACGTACTAATAATTTCATGGTTCACCATTTTATTTAACAAATATTTGTTTACTGTAAATTCTCATATAAGTGGAGTATTGAGCCACTTTAGATGCTGCTATGTTAACAGGTATTAATGATAATTTTCATTTTTATAGTCAATGAAATGGTGCTGTGAATTTGTTATAGTTGCGCAAATGTATTTATGGCCCCTTTTTAACAAAATTATTGTGTACATCCTTGTACGCAAAATTAGAGACAATAAAGAATGACAAGCAAAAACATTATTGAGAATGTGAAAAAGAGAAGAACTTTTGCAATCATCTCTCATCCGGATGCGGGTAAAACAACCATTACCGAAAAAGTTTTATTATTTGGAAACGCGTTACAAAAAGCCGGTACGGTGAAGGGTAAAAAATCTGGTCAACATGCTAAATCTGACTGGATGGAGATGGAAAAAGATCGCGGTATCTCTATTACTACCTCGGTAATGCAGTTCCCATATAATGATCGCTTAGTGAACTTATTAGATACGCCTGGGCATGAAGATTTCTCGGAAGATACATACCGTACTTTAACGGCGGTTGACTCCTGTTTAATGGTTATTGATGCGGCAAAAGGTGTTGAGCAACGAACTATTAAATTGATGGAAGTAACCCGTCTGCGTGATACGCCGATTATCACCTTTATGAATAAATGTGACCGTGAAACGCGAGATCCGATTGAGTTAATGGATGAAGTTGAAGATATATTAAATATCGCATGTGCTCCTATTACCTGGCCAATCGGTATGGGAAAAGAGTTTAAAGGTGTTTACCATCTGTTGCGCGATGAGGTGATTTTATATTCACCGGGTCAGGGGCATACCATTCAAGAAGTGCGCACCATTAAAGGGCTGGATAATCCGGAGCTTGATAAGGTGCTGCCTAAGCACGCTGAAGAGTTACGTGAACAGTTGGAATTAGTGGTCGGCGCTTCTCATGAGTTTGATCATGAAATGTTTTCCAAAGGGGAGTTAACCCCTGTTTATTTCGGTACTGCACTGGGCAACTTCGGTGTGGATCATTTCCTGGACGGCCTTGTTGAATGGGCACCCAAACCTTTATCCCGTGAAACCAAACAACGAGTGGTAGAGCCGACTGAAGCTGAATTTTCCGGGTTTGTTTTTAAAATTCAGGCGAATATGGATCCGAAGCATCGCGATAGAATCGCCTTTATGCGGGTTTGTTCAGGAAAATATGAAAAAGGCATGAAAATGCGTCATGTGCGCACCGGTAAAATGGTCAGCATTTCCGATGCGGTTACTTTTATGGCTGGAGACAGAGCTGCGGCCGAAGAGGCATATCCCGGCGATATTATTGGTTTACATAATCACGGTACGATTCAGATTGGTGATACCTTTACCAGCAATGAAGAACTGAAATTTACCGGTATCCCTAATTTTTCACCGGAAATGTTCCGTCGTATTCGTTTAAAAGATCCGCTCAAACAAAAGCAGTTATTAAAAGGTCTGATGCAGCTTTCTGAAGAGGGTGCGGTACAGGTATTCAGACCGCTGCGCAGTAATGATTTAATCGTTGGTGCCGTTGGTGTGCTGCAGTTTGAAGTAGTTGTACAGCGTTTAAAATCGGAGTACAAAGTGGAAGCTATTTATGAAGGAATAAGTGTTGCGACTGCATTATGGGTTGAGAGTGATGATCCGCAAAAAATGGCTGAATTTGAGAAAAAGGCTCACGACAATTTAGCATTGGACGGCAGTAATAACCTTACTTATGTTGCTCCTACTATGGTTAACTTAAACCTTGCAATCGAACGTTATCCTGCTATCAACTTCAGAAAAACGCGCGAGCATTAATCTTTTTATATCAACCCAAAGCACTTTTAGATACCTTACCGGGATAGATGAAAGTGGTTTGTTATATTACAGGGATAAGCGGCAGTGATTGTCCTTATCTCTGCCTTTCCCTTCTTTTATTTACTGCCTATAATGAAAATTTATCCTCACCGATGAGTGCTCATGTTTATAGATAGTCACTGCCATCTGAATTTTGCCTGCTTTGATATTCAACGCGAAATGTTGTTACAAATATTAGCAGAAAATAATATTACTAAAGTGATCGTGCCGGCAACACATCGTGCTGAATGGAAACATATTAAAGAGCTGAGTGAAAAGCACCCCAATCTTTATTATGCATTAGGCTATCACCCGCATTTTCTTGAATACTTTCGTCAAGGTGACCTGCAGTATTTACAAACTTTGCTTGAAAAAAGCCCACCCCGTTGTGTTGCGCTGGGGGAGATCGGCTTGGATAAATTTGCCAAGAGTAGTACAGAAATTCAAGAGCGCATTTTTATACAGCAATTAAAAATTGCACAACAATTATCACTGCCGGTTATTTTACATGTGGTTAAAAAGCAGGGTAGGGCGCTGGAAATTTTAGGTGAGCAAAAATTCACTCAAGGCGGGGTATATCACGCTTTTTCAGGTAGTAAAGAGGTTGCCTTAGCTTTTATTAAACTTGGTTTTAAAATTGGGGTTGGCGGCGTGATCACTTACCCGAATTCTGTAACAACCAGAGCGACCATTGCAGCCCTGCCCCTTGAGGCACTGGTGCTGGAAACGGATGCGCCGGATATGCCTGTCTATCAGCAGGAGCAGGCAGATAATTCACCGCTTAATCTGTTAAAGATTTTTGCCGCATTGAAGACTCTGCGTAGTGAGCCTGAAAAAGAGTTGGCCGAGCAGCTGTATCTAAATACTCGTTCAATATTTTCGTTAGGCAATGACTAAATCTGAAAATTATCGTAAAATACGCCTTATTGCAGACAGAGCAACACACAACTTGTGTAAAAATAAGGTATTTTTTAATGGTTCAATATCCAATGACAGCGAATGGTGCAGCTAAGTTACGCACTGAATTAGAACATTTAAAAACCGTCACTCGTCCGGAGATTGTGAAAGCAATTGCTGAAGCGCGTGAACACGGTGATTTAAAAGAAAATGCAGAATATCATGCGGCGCGTGAACAACAGGGTTTTTGTGAAGGCCGTATCCAAGATATTGAAGCAAAATTATCGAACGCACAAATTATTGATGTCACTAAAATCAATAATAGCGGTAAGGTTATTTTTGGCTCAACGGTGACTATTGTTAATGTCGATACCGATGAAGAGGTGACCTACAAGATAGTTGGTGATGACGAAGCGAATATAAAAGTGAACATGATTTCGGTCAGCTCTCCGATTGCACGTGGTTTAATCGGAAAAATGCTTGATGATGAGATCTCAATCGTCACACCTGGCGGCACTATTGATTATGAAATTATCAAGGTCAGTTACGTTGCATAACTTGTGCAAAGTATGCAAAAAAGCCCAGTAAAAACTGGGCTTTTTAATGTTTTTACTCTGAATAGTAAAAATCAGTTACGTGGCAGTTCTATTTTTTTATCTTCACTTTGTCGGAACAATACGACAATATGGCCAATTTTAGTGATGTTAAGGGCTTCTGTTTCACGCACGATAGCATCGATAATAAGCTGTTTCATTTCACGATCATCTGTTGCTATCTTAACTTTGATTAGCTCGTGGTGGCTAAGCGCATTTTCGATTTCAGCTAACACCCCTTCAGTTAGGCCGTTTTGGCCTAATAGAACAACGGGTTTTAAGCTGTGGGCAAGACCTTTTAAGTATTGCTTCTGTTTATTTGATAATTTCATGGATATTTCTTTCATTAAGGGTTGAAAACAAGGCATTCTACCCTTAAATACTAACCTTTACTATTTGATTGTTATTTATCCTTGTTTATTTATTTTAAATAAGGGAGATTACAACATTAAGGAATAAAACGATGGCAAAAAATGACCATCCTAGCGGACCTAAAAAAAATGCATCGGCAAGCTCTAAGCGCTGGATGCAGGAGCATGTAAACGATTTTTATGTTAAAGAGGCGAATAAAAAGGGATTACGTTCCCGCGCTGTATTTAAACTGGAAGAGATCAATAACAAAGATAAATTAATTCGCTCCGGCATGACCGTCGTTGATTTAGGTGCTGCCCCGGGCAGTTGGTCACAGTGGGCTGTTGATACCGTGGGTTTAAAGGGTAAAGTCATTGCCTGTGATATTTTACCTATGGATTCGATTGCCGGTGTTGACTTTTTACAAGGCGATTTTCGCGAAGAATCTGTTCTTGATGCCTTACTGACCCGCATTGCAGGCAAAAAAGTCGATGTGGTACTATCTGATATGGCTCCAAATATGAGCGGTTCAGTGGCTATTGATCAGCCAAAATCTATGTATCTGGTTGAGCTGGCATTGGAAATGTGCCGTGAAGTGCTGGTTAAAGACGGTAGTTTTATCGTAAAAGTGTTTATGGGAGCGGAGTTTGATCAGTTTATGAATGAAACTCGTAAGCTGTTTAAATCGGTTAAAACCCGTAAGCCGGACTCGTCCAGATCCCGATCTCGGGAAGTATATCTGGTTGCAACGGGTTTCAAAGGATAATCAATTCTGCGTTGTGCATGGTGAATGTAATTTTATTATCTTATTAATCATGATTTTGAGTATTAAAACTCACTTACTGAGTACGCTGGGCATATTTACTAGCGACGCTTTTTAAACTGTAGTAATCTACTATTATATTTTCAATTAATTAACAAGAGGTTTACATCTTGAACGATATGGCAAAAAACCTGATATTGTGGTTAGTCATCGCAGTAGTATTGATGTCTCTTTTCCAGGGGTTTGGAAAAGGAGACGCAAAACAGTCTCAAATGGACTACACGACTTTCGTAAAGGAGGTAAGTCAGGGCCAAATCCAGCAAGTTCAAATTGATGGGGAAGTGGTCAAAGGGCTTAAAAATAACCAAACTCCTTTTGTGACCTATATTCCCGCACCGGATCTGGATCTGATCAATGATTTGATCAAAAACAATGTCCGTGTTGAAGGCACAGCACCGGAAGAGACAAGCTTTTTAGCATCTATTTTTGTTTCCTGGTTCCCGATGCTGTTACTGATCGGCGTTTGGGTGTTCTTTATGCGTAATATGCAGGGCGGCGGTAAGGGCGGCGCGATGTCATTTGGTAAAAGTAAAGCCAAATTGATGGGCGAAGACCAGATCAAAACCACATTTGCCGATGTTGCCGGTTGTGATGAAGCGAAAGAAGACGTTAAAGAATTAGTGGATTACCTGAAAGATTCAACCAAATTCCAAAAATTAGGTGGCCGTATTCCTACTGGTGTTTTACTGGTAGGACCGCCGGGGACAGGTAAAACCCTGCTGGCCAAAGCCATTGCAGGTGAAGCTAAAGTACCTTTTTTCTCAATTTCAGGTTCTGATTTTGTGGAGATGTTTGTGGGTGTCGGTGCATCTCGTGTACGTGATATGTTTGAACAGGCTAAAAAATCTTCTCCCTGCATCATTTTTATCGATGAGATTGATGCCGTGGGCCGCCAGCGTGGTGCAGGCATGGGCGGTGGTAATGATGAGCGTGAACAGACGTTAAACCAACTACTGGTTGAAATGGATGGTTTTGAGGGTAACGAAGGTATTATTGTTATCGCAGCAACCAACCGGCCTGATGTTCTTGACGCCGCCTTATTGCGTCCGGGACGTTTTGACCGACAGGTTGTTGTTTCTCTGCCTGATGTGCGTGGCCGGGAACAGATATTAAATGTACATTTGCGTAAAATACCTGTTGGCGAAGATGTTAAAGCCAATATTTTAGCGCGTGGTACACCTGGATTTTCCGGTGCGGATCTGGCCAACCTGGTCAATGAAGCCGCGTTGTTTGCGGCGCGTGGTAACAAGCGCACCGTAAATAAAGATGACTTCGAACAAGCGCGTGACAAGATCTTGATGGGTGCCGAGCGCCGTAGTTTAGTGATGACGGAAAAAGATAAAGAGTCAACAGCTTACCATGAAGCAGGGCATGCTATTGTGGCTAAACTGGTACCGCAGCACAGCCCGATTCATAAAGTAACGATTATTCCTCGCGGGCGTGCCTTGGGGGTAACCCAATTTTTACCGGAAGGTGATCAGATTAGCCAAAACCGTACCGAACTGGAGAGCAGTATTTCTGTTGCTTACGGCGGACGTATCGCTGAAGAGCTTATTTATGGTAGTGATAATGTTTCAACCGGAGCATCACAGGATATAAAACAGGCATCTGCTATTGCGCGTGCAATGGTTACGGAATGGGGCTTTTCCGATAAACTCGGGCCAATTTTATTAACCGCGGATCAAAATACATTACGCTCTAATGTTGTTTCTCACGAAACGGGTAAAATTATCGATGATGAAGTTAAATTCTTTATTGAAAAAAATTACCAGCGTGCAGAAAAAATCTTAACCGACAATATCGACATATTACATGCTATGAAAGACGCATTAATGAAATATGAAACGATTGACACGGAGCAGGTTGATGATTTGATGGCACGTGTTGAAGTGCGTCCTCCTTCTGACTGGTCAGATGAAGCTGAAAGTGTCGCTGAACAAGCGATTACAGGAGGTGAACCTTTCATGGCGCCTGTTGATAAAGATACGGAAACTGCTGAACAAGCCGTTAGCGAAGAAAAGCCTGCTGAACCAACAGAAAAAGCAGTTGAAGAAAAAAAAGATAAAGAATAACTCCCTTTATTGATATTATGAATTTATAAAAAACCTAAGCTTGCTTAGGTTTTTTTATTAGTACGATGGATAAATATGCAATTAATCAGTGGTAAAAAAGTGCTCGACCTGAGTTCACCTAAAGTAATGGGTATTTTAAATGTAACGCCTGATTCCTTTTCTGACGGCGGACGTTTTTCAGATATCAATAATGCCCTTAAACAGGCTGAAAACATGGTTAAACAGGGCGCAAGCATTTTAGACATTGGTGGTGAGTCCACCCGGCCGGGAGCAGAAGACGTTAGCGAGCAGGCTGAGTTGGATAGGGTTATACCGGTTATTGAAAAAATAAAGCAACACCTGGATTGTTGGATCTCTATTGATAGCAGCAAAGCAAAAGTGATGCGGGAAGCCGTTAATGCCGGTGCTGATTTGATTAATGATGTGCGTGCACTGCGCGGAGAGGGAGCATTGGATGTAGCTGTTAGCGCTAATGTTCCAGTTTGCCTGATGCATATGCAGGGGCAGCCGCGCAGCATGCAGCAGGCTCCGGAATATGCAGATGTGGTAACAGAAGTGAAACGATTTTTGCTAGAGCGTGCTGAGGTGTGTATCAATGCCGGTATCAAAAAAGAAAATATCATTCTTGATTTAGGCTTTGGTTTTGGCAAGCAGCTTAAGCATAATTATCAATTGCTGGCTGCAACCGGTGAATTTGTTAAGTTGAATTATCCTGTTTTGACCGGGCTTTCCAGAAAATCAATGTTTGGTCAATTACTGAATCGTGATATAAATAGCCGTCTCGCAGGCAGTCTGGCGGGTGCCTTAATTGCACTGCAACAAGGGTCGCAAATCATTCGCGTGCATGATGTTGAACAAACAGTTGATGTGATCAAGGTATTACAGGCCGTAAACACTTTTACAAAATAAATTTATAAGCAGATGGAAAAATCATGAAAAAAAAATATTTCGGAACTGATGGCGTGCGGGGCAAAGTGGGCTCGTCTTTAATTACCCCTGACTTCGCGTTAAAACTAGGCTGGGCTGCAGGACGGGTTTTATCTAAAACGGGCTCTAAAAAAGTATTAATAGGTAAGGATCCAAGAATTTCAGGTTATATGCTGGAAGCCGCCTTACAAGCAGGACTGGCAGCGGCCGGCCTGCGTCCCGCATTAATGGGACCGATGCCGACACCTGCTGTAGCCTATTTAACACGCACTTTTCGTGCCACCGCCGGGATAGTTATCAGTGCTTCGCACAATCCATTTTATGATAATGGTATTAAGTTTTTTTCTGATCAGGGCACAAAATTGTCAGAAGAAATTGAACTTGAAATCGAAGCGGAAATCGATAAAGAGTTAACCTGTGTGGAATCAAGCGAATTGGGTAAGGCGTACCGCATTGAGGATGCTGCCGGACGCTATATTGAATTTTGTAAAAGTACATTTCCTTCAAAATATGACTTAAATGGTTTAAAAGTGGTTGTTGATTGTGCCAATGGTGCAACTTACCATATTGCCCCAGCGGTGATCAGTGAGCTTGGTGCGGACGTAATCGCAATGGGCGTTGAACCGAACGGTTTGAATATTAATTTAAACTGTGGTGCGACCAGCATGCAGGCCGTCGCTGAGCGTGTTGTGAAAGAAAAGGCAGACTTTGGTATTGCCTTTGATGGTGATGGCGATCGTGTGATGATGGTGGATCATACCGGGTATGTGCTTGATGGTGATGAGCTGCTGTATATTATTGCCCGTGATAAGTTACGCTCAGGTACCTTGAAAGGTGGCGCAGTCGGCACCAAAATGTCTAATTTAGGATTAGAGCAGGCATTAAAAACATTAGGTATCCCCTTTGAACGTTCCGATGTGGGGGATCGTCATGTAATGGAGCTGATGAATAAAAATAACTGGTGTATCGGGGCGGAGAACTCGGGCCATATAATATGTGATGACTATCTGTCAACGGGTGACGGGATCGTATCCGGATTACAGGTGATCAGCGCCATGCAGAATAGCCGTATGAGCTTGTATGACCTGCGCCAGGGCATGAAAAAGTACCCGCAGATCCTGCTTAATTTACGTTATAATGATAAAATTGATCCAATGCAGGATAAAGACGTACTCACCGAAGCAAAACGTATTGAAACACTATTGGATGGCAGAGGCCGGGTATTATTACGTAAATCAGGTACTGAGCCGGTATTCCGGGTGATGGTTGAAGCGGATGAAAGTGAAAAAGTGGTGCGTGGTTATGCCAAATCCATTGCAGATCAGGTAAAGGTATAACAAACTGATCTGAAAGCGTATTGTTTTGTGTGAATTTTAAGCGGTCGGACTGTCGTCCGCTTAAAACAGCAAAATAGTCATTTTATTCTCTTGTGATTCACTTGCGTTTTCGGTAGTATTCGCTCGCTTCTTAGAACGAGCGCAATGATTTTTTCTGGTGGAATTAGGTAGTTTTTATGTATGAGATACTGTTAGTTGTTTATTTGATTGTTGCTCTAATCTTAATTGGATTTGTATTAATTCAGCAAGGTAAAGGAGCTGGTATGGGAGCTTCTTTTGGCTCTGGCGCTTCAAATACAGTATTTGGTGCAAGTGGTGCGGGTAACTTTATGACGCGTACGACGGCTATACTGGCAGTAATGTTTTTTGTTCTAAGCTTGGTATTGGGTAATCTTTCTACTCATAAAGTGACTGCTGACGATAAATTCTCCAACCTTGAAGTTGAAGAAGTAGTTGATATTCCAGTAGAAGAAGATACATCAGGTGTAATACCAGAATAAAATATGCGGATATGGTGGAATTGGTAGACACGTAGCCTTGAGGGGGCTATGACTTCGGTCGTGAGAGTTCAAGTCTCTCTATCCGCACCAATATATTAAAGTAAAATGATTGCTTAGAAATAACAGTTTGGTTATACTGGCGCTCATAAATTAAACCGGGGTTTATAGCATAGCTAATTTAATACTCGCGTTTGTAAAGACAGGTGAAGATTGCAGGTAATAACCTCAACTCATAGTACATTCGATATTGTATTTATAATCACAATATCTTGTTCAGTTAACTGGACAAAATGAATGAAGCTCCAATTTATTGGGGCTTTTTTGTTATTTGCGAAGTTGAAATTTATTTTTCACATCGTGAAGTGACAACTTATGTTTGTTTTTAATAAACATAAGTTGTTAATTAATTAGGGCTGTATGCCCTTTTTTTGTTTCTGAAAGGGGATAAGTTTGGCAAGTTTAGAAGAACGTATCACCGAGATGTTGACACCCAGTGTTGAAGATCTTGGCTACGAATTGGTTGGTATCGAATATATTCGTGCAGGCAAACATTCAATATTACGCATTTATATTGATCAGGAAGCCGGTATTTTGGTTGATGACTGCGCGGCTGTGAGCCGCCAGGTTAGCGCAATTATGGATGTTGAAGATCCGATAACTAATGAATATACACTGGAAGTTTCATCTCCCGGTCTCGACCGCCCTCTGTTTAAGGCAGAACATTATCAGATGTTTGCTGGAGAAGAAGTAAAAGTACAACTAAGAATGCCGATTCAAAACCGTCGCAGATGGAAAGGTGTGATTGTTTCTGCCGAAGATGAAATTATTTGTCTTAATGTGGACGGCAAAGAAGAGCGTTTTGCTTTGAGCAATATTCAGAAAGCGAATATTGTTCCAAAATTTGATAATTAAGGCGATTACAGATGAATAAAGAAATTTTACTTGTGGTAGAAGCAGTATCTAATGAGAAGGCACTGCCACGTGAAGCGATTTTCCAGGCATTGGAAAGCGCGCTAGCGATTGCAACTAAAAAGAAATATGAAAACGATATAGAAGTGCGTGTTGAGATCGACCGTGAGACGGGTGAATTTGAAACCTTTCGTCGCTGGTTAGTGCTTGAATCTGATGCTAAAATGGAAAATCCATGCCATGAAATCACTTTTGAAGCAGCGGAATATGAAAATCCTGAAATCAAAGTTGGCGAATATATCGAAGATCAGATTGAATCGGTAAAATTTGACCGTATTACTACGCAAACAGCAAAACAAGTGATCGTGCAGAAAGTACGTGAAGCTGAGCGTGCGCAAGTGGTAGCACAATACGCAGAGCAGGAAGGTGAGCTGATTACCGGTGTTGTTAAGCGTATGAATCGCGATAATATTTTACTGGATCTGGGCGGTAATGCCGAAGCGGTTATTTTCCGTGATGAGATGTTACCGCGTGAAAACTTCCGTCCCGGCGATCGTTTACGCGGACTGTTATTTGCCGTACGCCCTGAAGCACGCGGCGCACAACTGTTTATGACGCGTACCCAACCGGAAGTCTTAATTGAACTTTTCCGTTTGGAAGTGCCTGAAATTGCTGAAGAGATGATCGACCTTGTCGGTGCTGCCCGTGATCCCGGTTCGCGTGCAAAAATTGCTGTGAAATCAAATGATAAACGTATAGATCCTATCGGAGCTTGTGTTGGTATGCGTGGTGCGCGTGTACAGGCTGTTTCCAGTGAATTAGGTGGAGAGCGTGTTGATATCATTTTATGGGATGAAAACCCTGCGCAATTTGCAATCAATGCCATGTCACCTGCTGAAGTGTCATCTATTGTTGTTGATGAAGATTCTCACAGCATGGATATTGCCGTTGAAGAAGATAATTTAGCACAGGCGATTGGACGTAATGGTCAAAATGTTCGTTTAGCATCTCAACTTACCGGTTGGGAGCTTAATGTAATGACCGTTGAGCAATTACGTGAAAAACATCAGGCTGAAGCCGACAGTGTTATCAATGTATTCACTCAGGCACTGGAAATTGATGAAGAGTTCGCTTCCGTATTGGTTGAAGAAGGGTTCAGTTCATTAGAAGAGATAGCGTATGTGCCAATCAATGAATTGCTTGCTATCGATGGCCTGGATGAAGAGATGATCGATGAGTTACGCTCTCGCGCCAAAGACTTTTTAGCAACCAAAGCACTCGCAGATGAAGAAAATTTAGAAGATGCAAAACCAGCAGATGATCTTCTAGCGCTTGAAGGTTTGGATGGTCATTTAGCATTTGTTCTCGCAAGTAAAGGTATTATTACCCTTGAAGATCTTGCAGAACAGGCTGTTGATGACTTACTTGAAATTGAAGAACTGAACGAAGCAAAAGCAGGGGAGCTGATTATGGCTGCTCGTAACATCTGTTGGTTCAGCGACGACGCTGAATAAGCATCAGATAGGAGAAATAATAATGACAGACATTTTACTTAAAGACCTTGCCAAAGATTTAAATAAATCTGCAGAAGTATTAGTTAAACAGTTCGCTGATGCCGGTATTAAAAAATCAGTATCGGATAAGGTAAGCTTGCAGGAAAAACAAACCTTAACGACCTTTTTGCAGAAACAGCATGGCGGCGAAACGAAAACCAAAATGGTGCTGCAGCGTAAAACTAAAAGTACCTTAAATGTAAAAGGCTCTACCGGACAGGCTAAAGCTGTTCAGGTTGAAGTGCGCAAAAAACGTACCTACGTTAAGCGTTCTGAAACTGAAATTCAGGAAAAACAAGCTGCTGAACTGGCAGAGCAACAAGTTGAACAAGCTCGATTAGATGCTGAAATTGAAGCGAAAAAACTACTTGCTGAAAAAGCGCAGGCAGAGAAATTAGCAGCTAAAAAAGAAGCCGATGAAAAAGCTAAAAAAGCTGCGCTTGCGAATAAAGAAAAGAACACAACTGTGAAATCAGAAAAAACAGCTGAGCAGATTGAGTTAGAAAAAGAAGCGGCAGAACTGCGTAAAAAAGCGGAGCAGGAAGCATTAGCTAAAGCAGAACAGAAAGCCGCTCGTCAGGCGGAAGAAGCTAAAAAACTTGCAGAAGAAAACTCCGCTCGTTGGGCTGAAGAAGAAGCTGCACGTAAAAAAGCAGCGGAAGGTGCGGATTACCACTTAACCTCATCAAAAGCAGCACAGGCAGCAGAAGATGCTTCCGACTCTAAAGCTGAAGGTCCTTCTCGTCGCAAGAAGAAGAAGAAAGCAGCTGCAGTTGTAAAAGCGGAAGAACAAAACCACGGGCACCGTCCTCGTCGTGGTAAAAAACAACGTCCGTCAACACCTTCTGCGCTGCAACAGGCATTTGAAAAACCAGCTGCTCCTGTTGAACGCGATGTGAAAATTGGTGAAACGATCTCTGTTGCTGAACTTGCTAATAAAATGGCGGTAAAAGCGACTGAAGTGATTAAAGCCATGATGAAAATGGGTGCAATGGCAACCATTAACCAGGTGATTGATCAGGAAACAGCAACGATTGTTGCTGAAGAGATGGGCCACAAGGTTATTCTTACTAAAGAAAATGAGTTAGAGGAAGCGGTACTGGCTGAAGCGCAAGAAGGTGGTGAGAAGACTTCTCGTGCACCTGTTGTGACCATCATGGGCCACGTTGACCATGGTAAAACCTCTCTACTGGACTATATTCGTCGTGCCAAAGTTGCTGATGGCGAAGCCGGTGGTATTACCCAGCATATCGGTGCTTACCATGTAGATACCGATAAGGGTATGATTTCATTCCTGGATACACCAGGACACGCGGCCTTTACAGCAATGCGTTCTCGTGGTGCCAAAGCGACTGATATCGTAGTATTGGTTGTTGCTGCAGATGATGGCGTAATGCCACAAACAATTGAAGCTATTCAGCATGCAAAAGCTGCTGGTGTACCTCTGATTGTTGCAGTAAATAAAATTGATAAAGAAGGTACGGATTTAGATCGGGTTAAAAATGAACTTTCTCAACATGACATTATTTCTGAAGAATGGGGCGGTGAAAACATCTTCGCTCACGTTTCAGCAAAAGTGGGTACCGGCGTTGATGACTTACTCGACAGTATTCTTTTACAAGCCGAAATGCTTGATTTAGAAGCGGTAGCAACAGGTCCTGCATCGGGTATTGTTATCGAATCCCGTCTTGATAAAGGACGCGGTCCGGTTGCCTCTATTCTTGTTCAGCAGGGTGAGTTAAAGCAGGGTGATATTATATTATGTGGCCTTGAATATGGCCGTGTACGTGCAATGCGCGATGAAAACGGTAAACCGATTGAATCTGCCGGTCCGTCGATTCCTGTTGAGGTACTAGGTCTCTCCGGCGTACCGCAGGCGGGTGATGAAGCGACTGTCGTACGTGATGAGAAAAAAGCGCGTGAAGTTGCATTATACCGTCAGGGTAAATTCCGTGATATTAAACTGGCCCGTCAGCAAAAAGCTAAACTTGAAAACATGTTTACCAATATGGAATCGGGTGAAGTTTCCGAGCTTAACGTGGTGCTTAAAGCCGATGTGCAGGGCTCACTTGAAGCTATCTGTGATTCATTAAATAAACTGTCTACTGATGAAGTTAAAGTAAATATCATTGGTCGTGGTGTGGGTGGTATTACAGAAACTGATGCATCTTTGGCATCAGCTTCCGGTGCTATCCTGATCGGCTTTAACGTGCGTGCTGATGCAACAGCGCGTAAATTGATCGATAATGAAGGCGTGGATCTGCATTATTACAGCATTATCTATGATCTGATTGATGAAGTGCGTGCTGCGATGGGCGGATTATTAGCGCCTGAATTCAGACAGGAGATTATCGGTCTTGCTGAAGTACGTGATGTCTTTAAATCACCAAAAATTGGTGCAATTGCCGGGTGTATGGTGACAGAAGGTATTATCAAGCGTAATAATCCTATCCGTGTACTGCGTGATAACGTGGTAATCTACGAAGGTGCGCTTGAGTCTCTGCGCCGCTTTAAAGATGATGCAAACGAAGTGCGCAATGGTATGGAATGTGGTGTAGGTGTTAAAAACTACAATGATGTACGCGTTGGCGACCAAATAGAAGTATTTGAAGTTGTTGAAGTTAAACGTACTCTATAATTTCCAACGACCTTCAGCTTAAGGGATGGAGGCTATATGCCTCCATTCTTATTTATAAAGATTAATCATCAATTTATTGATGCAGGAGTTACAAATGGCAAAAGAATATAGCCGAACTTCCCGTGTATCGCAGCAGGTACAAAAAGAGCTTGCACGTATATTGCAGCAGGAAGTAAAAGATCCGCGTATTGGCATGGTGACTATCTCAGGTGTAGATATTACTCGTGACTTGGCCTACGCTACCGTATTTGTTACCTTTTTAACCATTGGTGACCAAACCAATGAAGAGTCACTTAAAGGTCTGAACGCAGCGTCTGGTTACATACGCCGTTTATTGGGTAAAGCGATGCGCTTACGTATTGTGCCGGAAATTCGTTTCACTTTTGACAGTACGTTAACAGAAGGTTTGCGTATTTCTGAATTGGTGAGTGGTGCCGTAAAAGTGGATAAGAGTAAATTAGCGGCATCAGGCAGAACGGAAGAGGACGACGAGTAATGGCAAGACGGGGAAAGGGGCGTTCAATAAACGGCATTGTTTTATTGGATAAACCCACAGACATCAGCTCAAACCATGCATTACAACGTGTCAAACGCATTTTCTTCGCTAATAAAGCAGGGCATACAGGCGCGTTGGATCCGCTTGCTACGGGGATGCTGCCCGTTTGTTTAGGTGAAGCTACTAAATTTTCTCAGTTCTTACTTGATTCCGATAAACGTTATACCGTTACTGCAAAATTAGGTGTGCGAACCACTACCAGTGATTCTCAGGGTGATGTAGTAAGTGAGCGCCCGGTTAATATTACACAACAGCAGCTTGACAGTGCGATTGATACATTTCGTGGTGATATTCTGCAGGTTCCTTCTATGTTTTCTGCGTTGAAGCATCAGGGCCAACCGCTGTATAAATATGCCCGGGAAGGGATCACCATCGAGCGTGAAGCGCGTCCTATTACTGTTTATGAAGTTAACTTATTACGCTTTGAAGAAGATGAAGTTGATTTAGATATCCATGTCAGCAAAGGCACCTATATCCGTACTATCGTTGATGATCTGGGCGAGTTATTAGGTTGCGGTGCCCATGTTTCTATGCTGCGCCGTACTCAGGTCGCTGATTATCCATATGAGAAAATGGTTACCATTGAACAATTGGAAGCGTTAATTGAGCAGGCGAAAGAAGCGGATATCAGCCCGTACGAGTTATTAGATCCACTTTTACTGCCGATGGATACAGCGGTTAAAAACTACCCCGAAGTGAATATCAGCGATGAGATGGGGGAGTACGTTCTCCATGGTCAACCGGTGCAAGTTTTTGGTGCGCCGGATAATACTATCGTGCGTATAACTGTTGGAGAAGCCCATACTTTTATTGGTGTGGGTGAGATGAATGATGCAGGTTTAATCGCGCCAAAACGGTTGGCGAACTTGTAAAATAGAAGGCTGACGGCTATAGGCTGTCAGCTCTCAGATCGAGAAAACAATAATGACAAAACTAGACTTCTCAGCAATTAACAAATCAACCGCAAAATCATTTAACGAACAACGCAATTTGATTAAGAAAATAGGTAAAGGTGAAACAGTACTTTGTGCTACCTGCCGTCAGCCATTAACATTATCGGTTTCCAGTCAAGGCGAACCGGGTATTAGTTGTGCACAGGGCTGCACCTGCATTGCACTTGAATTAGACAACTGACCAGATATAAATTGTCAGTCGTCAGTCCTCAGCCGTCAACGGTTAGTCGTTAGTCGTTAGCTGATAACTGATAACTGATAACTGATAACTGATAACTGATAACTGATAACTGATAACTGATAGCCCGCCGCTAATCCCCCTAAACTATTTATAAAAGATAAAGTTACCGATATGGCATTTTATTAATAGGGTTTTTTACATTGCCTAATTTAGCTGATATGGTTAGATTCACTCTAGCAAGAATGCCCGCAGAGCGCCTCAAATCAGCGCACTAACCAGTTCAAAATAATTATTAAAGTTATAGAGGGAATTATAAAATGAAGCTAACTTCAATCTGTAAAGCAATAGCATTATCTGCTGCTGTTTTGTGTAGCAGCCTGCAGGCTGAAACTGTTTATGTGGCGACCACGGCGATTGTGGAGCATCCTGCACTTGATGCTGTACGCGATGGTATTAAAGAGGTTCTCAATGAAAATGGCTATACAGATGAAAATCTGAAGTTCACCTATGAAAGTGCGCAGGGACAACCGGCCATCGCAGCTCAAATAGCACGGAAAATGGTGGGTGATGCACCTGACGTTATTGTCGCTATTGCCACGCCTTCAGCACAAGCAGCTGCCAGTGCGAGTAAAGATATTCCGGTGGTGTTTTCAGCGGTAACCGATCCTGTCGGGGCGAAACTGGTCAGCACGTTAATTCAACCTGGTGGCAATGTAACCGGCTTGTCAGATATGGTTAATGTTAAACAACAGCTTGCTTTAATTCAGGAGTTTTTGCCTAACCTGAAAACCATTGGCGTACCTTACAATCCCGGTGAAGCAAACTCGGTATCAATAGTTAATGCGCTTAAGGAAGCCGCACAGGAGGTAGGTGTTACGGTTATTGAATCGCCTGCGCCAAAGTCATCTGATGTGATGATCGCGTCGAAGCAGCTGGTTGGTAAAGTGGATGCTATCTACTGTTCGACAGACAATACTATTGTCAGTGCTTTTGAATCTGTTGTGAAGGTTGGAATGGATGCGCAAATTCCGGTATTTGCTGCCGATACTGATTCAGTAGAACGTGGCGCTGTCGCCGCTGTTGGTTATGATTACGGAGATTTGGGCCGCCAGACAGGTGATATTGTTGTGCGTATTTTAAAAGGTGAAAAACCAGGCATGATTGATGTGAAATTAGCCGAGGGCACCAGCTTATATGTCAACCCTAAAATGGCTGCTAAAATGGGCATAGAAATCCCTGCCGCAGTACTGGCTCGTGCAACTAAAGTTGTTGAATAATAAGGGTTATTAAATTGTCTGCTTTTGCTTTTTTAGGAACATTAGAGATAGGTTTTATTTATGGTCTGGTTGCCATCGGAGTTTATCTCACCTTCCGCATTTTAGACTTTCCGGATTTGACTGTTGATGGCAGCTTCACCCTTGGCGCTGCTGTTACCGCAACCTTAATTGTTGCCGGGCAAAATGTCTATTTAGCGACTTTATTAGGGACACTGGCTGCCGCTTGTGCCGGGTTAGTTACTGCGTGGTTAAATCTGCGTTTTAATATTCTCCATTTGCTGGCCAGTATACTGACCATGACGGCCTTATATACCATCAACCTCCGGGTGATGGGTAAACCGAATGTTGCTTTGATAACCGAGCCGACGGTACTCACGCCCTTTGAAGGGCTAGGGTTACCGGATATGTATATGAAGGTCATCTTTGTGGCGATCTGCGCTATTATCGGCGGGCTGCTGGTTGCCTGGTTCCTGTATACCCAATATGGACTGGCGATGCGTGCGGTAGGCTCCAACAAACGTATGGCACAGGCAAACGGTATTGTTGTAACCGAAAAAGTGTATGTAGGATTAGCCCTGTCAAACGGTCTGGTCGGACTTGCCGGTGCATTATTCGCACAGACTAATGGTTTTGCCGATTCAACTATGGGTATTGGTACCATCGTGGTCGGATTAGCCGCGGTTATTATCGGCGAATCTCTCTTCTCCAGCCGCTCGATGCTGGTAATTGTAATGAGCTGCATTGTCGGCTCGATCCTCTATCGTCTTGCTGTATCGATGGCGTTAAATGCTGATTTCTTAGGGTTCCAGGCCTCAGATCTGAATTTAATCACGGCGGTGCTGGTGGCATTAGCTCTGGTATTTCCGAAAATACGTAATGAATGGAAAGCCAAACGCGCAGTAAGGGAGAATAGCCAATGATTCGCTGTGAAAACTTACATGTCACCTTTAATCGCGGTCTGCCTACCGAAAAACTTGCCTTAAGAGGCGTTGATTTAACTATCCCAACGGGACAATTTGTCACTGTTATCGGCTCTAACGGGGCGGGTAAATCAACCCTGCTCAATACCATTGCCGGCGATATAAATTCCACTCAAGGTAAGATTTTTTTTGCTGAGCGTGATGTGACAAAACTGCCGGCAACCGGGCGCACTAAAGATATTGCCCGGGTATTTCAGGATCCGCTGGCGGGAACCTGTGGTAACCTGACCGTGGAGGAGAATATGTCCCTTGCCTACGGACGGGGAAAACGCGGAACACTGTCGCTGGCATTAAATAATAAATTACGCAGTATTTTCCGTGAGCAGTTAAGCCGCCTGAATCTGGGGCTTGAAGATCGTCTTGACAGTGAAATGGGACTGTTGTCCGGTGGGCAACGCCAGTCGGTAAGCCTGCTGATGTCGGCACTGCAGCCGAGCACCATTTTACTGCTCGATGAACATACCGCTGCGCTGGACCCCAAAACGGCAGCTTTGATAATGGATATTTCGTCACAAATTATTGAAGAGAAACATTTAACCGTGATGATGGTGACCCACTCCATGCGCCAGGCTTTAGATCATGGCTCGCGGACGGTGATGCTGCATGAAGGCAAGATTATTTTTGACCTGGAAGGCAAAGAGCGCGCTAACTATCAGGTTAAAGATTTGCTTAATCTGTTTTCACAGGCCCGCTCCGACGGCGAAGAGCTGGACGATGATAAACTGCTACTCGGCAGTTAACTGACTTAAATTAAATTTAAGCTGAATAAGTATTGCTTAATATATTAATTGTCCGTAAAATTCGCGGCTCACTTTACCGCTGAATTAGTGATCGGCGGTAACAATTTAAATCGGTTATTTAAATAACCATAAAATATCGGAGTATGTTATGTCACTAAGTGCACAACAGAAAGCTGAGATTGTAGCTAAATTTGGTCGTTCAGAAAACGATACTGGTTCTTCAGAAGTACAGGTTGCTTTATACACAGCACAAATCAACCACCTTCAAGGTCACTTCAAAGAGCACATCCATGATCACCACAGCCGTCGTGGTCTACTACGCATGGTAAGTCAACGTCGTAAATTACTTGACTACTTAAAGCGTAAAGATGTTGCTGCTTACACAGCATTAATCGCAGAATTAGGTCTACGTCGTTAATTTTGACTTAACCTGAATTTATAAAAAGAGCCTGAGGGCTCTTTTTTTGTTTCTATGTTCAGCAAAATAATTTTGTGTCAGCAGGTTTTAAAGTTATCTTTATAGCGATTGATATCGCTTCGTTAATAGTTTCTCTATCCCTCTAGAGCTCCATATAGTTTAAAAAACGAACGCCAGAGCTGACTAAAAATCGCTCAGGCAAGGCGTGTTAGCGAAGGAATAGAGATCTCTTTCGAGCTGACACAACACAGAATGAGCGATTTTTAGGCGCTCCCGAAGGGCGAGGCCCAAATGGTCGCATGTTGCGTTAAATTTTTTCGATTTAGGCCCACTAGATCTTCAAAAATTTGCCTTACCTGCGACCAGTTGGGCTCTCGCTGGTGCTGTTTTTTTAAACTATATGGCGCTCTAGTATAATTAAAGCTATATCATCCCTTTATATTCTCGATTAAAGTTATCCTAAAACGAATTAACTATCTTTATCGTGCGGCTTTTAGAACGGAGGAAGTATGTCTTTTGAAATGATAATGATAGGTATTGCCAGCCTGGTCGCTATCGGTATCTTGCTACACCATCCTTCTAAAACCTTAGGTATTCCGTCATTACTTATTTTTATGTCTGTGGGGTTGGTTTTCGGTAATGGTGAGTTTGATTTTGTTTACGATAATTTGCAGTTAACCTCATTTATTGGCGGTATGGCGCTTAATATTATTGTTTTTGTTGGTGGCCTGAATACGTCAACGAACAGTATCAAATTAGCCTGGAAAGAGGGGGGAATGTTATCAAGTGTTGGCGTGCTCTTAACTACCCTGTTTTTTGCGCTGATTTTATATTATTTATTGGATTTTAATTTTTTAACCTGCCTGCTGTTTGCTGCAGTGGTTTCATCTACAGACGCAGCCGCTGTTTTTTCAATTCTGGAGTCGAAGAAATTAAAACTAAAAGAAAATACTGATACCGTTTTACAGTTTGAGTCTGCAACCAATGATCCGGTGGCGTTATTGATAGTGATCTTATTAACCGATATTCTGCTAAGCAGCTCAGGCGTCACCCTGTCGGTTGCAAGCATCAGCATCTTATTGGCGCAGCAAATCCTGGTTGGCAGCTTGTTTGGTTTTGTTTTAGGTAAATTATGCGTAGCGGCGCTTAATCATATTAAATTAGAAGAATACGGCTTAATTCCGGTGTTTATTCTTGCCTGTTTTATTATTGTTGTTTACGGCACACAATCGCTTGGCGGTAACGTTTTAGTGGCAGTTTATATTGCCGGGGCGATCATCGGTAATCTGCTGGTTCGAGGGGGGGAAGTTAATAAACACTTTTACAATGGCCTCGCCTGGCTGGCACAGTCGCTGATGTTTATTCTTATCGGCCTGCAGATTTTTCCGCAACATTTACTGGATGTTTTCTGGGTTTCATTAATCCCTGCTTTATTGCTTATTTTTGTAGCAAGGCCTTTGGCGGTGCAGCTGTGTTATTTGCCATTTGTCGAAGCCTCTTGGAAAAAACGTCTGTTTATCTCTTCAATTGGTTTAAAGGGGGCGACTCCGATTGTGTTTGCGCTTATTCCTGCAACCGCAGGAGTTGAAGGTTCGGTTGAAATGATCCATATGGTTTTCCTGGTGGTATTATTTTCGGTGCTTTTACAAGGCAGTGCTATTGAACCGTTAGCGAAGAAGCTAGGTTTGGTAAAAGACGAGACATAAGTAAAAAAGCCAGACTTAGTAGTCTGGCTTGGTGGCTGTTAATTTATCGCGTGTTTTATATAAGGCAGCCTGTGCTGCGTTATTGATCCTTTACATCATATAACAGTGCTGCACTTCCTATGCCTTGCCGGGAGTTATTTTAGGTTGAGCAAAGCTTGACCTATAAACATCAACCGCCCCTAATCATGTTCAATGCCTTGTGGCTGTTCTTGGATTTGGTAGTGCTCCCGCTTAAGTTTTAATAGTTCAGGTATGGTTGCAGATAAGCAAACAGATGATAATGTACCCACTACAATGCCGACAAAAAGCGCAACAGAGAAACCCTGCAATGGCTGACCTGCTAATAACCAGATAGCTGATACTGTGCCTAATGTCGTGCCAGATGTAATTAAGGTACGGGCTAAGGTTGATGAAATAGCGCGGTTGATAATTTCATTTAAGGAACCCTCGGCAGTTGTACTTCTTAACATTTCTCTGATTCTGTCTGAGATAACAATCGAGTCATTCAACGAATAACCTATTACTGCCAGAATTGCTGCTAATACAGTAAGATCAAATTCAAGTTGTAGCCAGGAAAAGACCCCTAATACAATGATAATGTCATGAAATAAAGCAATCACTGCACCGCTTGCCAGGCGCCACTCAAACCTTAATGAAAGGTAAGCCATCATCGCGATTAGTGAGGCTAATATCGCTAAACCACCTGCTTCAAAAAGCTCGTCTCCAACCTGAGGCCCTATGACGCTCGAGCTTACTACGTTAATCGTAAAATCGCTGTCAATATTGTCCATCAATAACGATGTTTCCGGCATTGTATCGCCACTGACGGCCTGGCGAACAGACCATTGTGAGTCATTGCCGGCATAGCTGAGTGAAAAGGGGGCTTTTATCACTTCACTTAGGGCTGTCTGCAGCTGTTTTTGATTAACCGGCCGATCTGTTTTTATCTCTGTTACTACGCCACCTGTGAAATCTACTGCGAAATTAAAACCTTTTAGCTGCATTGCTAACAGTGATAATAAAACCAGCATAATAGAACTGTATAAGGCGATATAGCGTGCCAGGGTGAAACCTGTTTTAGGTGTTTTCATGCGTTTACCTGCTTCGTTAATGTAGCTGATTTAGAGAATTTATGAATGAAGATATTTACTAATGCACGAGAAATATAAATACCCGTAAACATACTGCTTAAAATGCCAAAACCTAGGGTGATAGCAAACCCTTTAATCGGGCCATAACCGACGGAGAATAAAATGAGCGCAATGATCAGAGTGGTGATATTGGCATCCATAATCGTGCTTAAGGCATTCTTGTAGCCATAATGGATGGCTAAGGCGGTGCTTTTTCCGCGTTTCAACTCTTCTTTAATCCGCTCAAAAATAAGCACATTGGTATCAACCGCCATGCCGATAGTCAGTACTAACCCTGCAATACCCGGCAAGGTAAGCACGGCACCGGGAACCAATGATAATAATCCCAGTAGACAGACTAAGTTAAGCAGCAGTGCCAGATTGGCGATTAAACCCAGTTTACGATACCAAAGTGCCATGAAAACAAGCATCATGGCTAAACTCAGGATAATTGCCGCCATGCCATTATTAATATTTTGTTCGCCTAATGAAGGGCCTAAAGTCCGCTCTTCAACAATAGTCACCGGGGCAGTTAAACTACCGGCCTTGAGTAACATTGCTAACTCTTGTGTTGCCTGAACACTGTCCATACCGCTAATGGTAAAACGTGAACCGAGATGAGCTTGTATGGTAGCGATGTTAATCACTTTACTCTTTTTCTCTAACACACCTTGTTCATTTTGTTGATACTCCGAGAACAGCG
The DNA here is from genome assembly GCF_041586535.1 of Psychromonas sp. Lineage (GTDB taxonomy): Bacteria > Pseudomonadota > Gammaproteobacteria > Enterobacterales > Psychromonadaceae > Psychromonas. The sequence continues at coordinate 32,505 of NZ_JBFGZY010000011.1, forward strand.
TTGCCATCGGTTTGCCGATATTATTTTGAGTAAAATCGGACATCAATTTTCCACCTGCACTGTCTAAGGTGATAAATACTTCCGGCAAGCCCATCTCTCCAAACTGAGCGCGTGCATCGGTGATATGCGTACCTGACATAACCGGTGTTCTGCTTAAGCGAACCATCTCTCCGGAATTACTTTTATATAAACTGCCACCATGCATTTGTAATTGATGGAAGTCCAAAGAAGCGGTTGCCCCTATGATACGTCTTGCCTGTGAAGGATCTTGTACGCCGGGCAGCTCAATGCGGATAAAATTATTACCCTGGCGTTGTACGACAGCTTCAGTAATACCTAATGCTTCAATTCTATCGCGCATGGTTTTAATATTTTGGCGCATTAATTCCTGGTGGTAGGTTTGTGCGAATTGTTCATTAGCACGGATGGTTATTTCATGGTTACTATTTTTGAGTTGAGATAACTCCGGATAGAGTCTGCTTAACTCCTGCATAATGAGTGTTATTTGTTGCTCTGCTCCTTCCGGGTAACGTAAAACCATAGAGCCGTTTTGCAGCGTGCCGATGCGGGCATCATCTATTTTAAATTCACGTAATAACTGACTAAGGTCATCTTTGATTTTTAGATCCCGCTCCAGTAATGCTGCGTTGCTATCAACCTCCATGACAAACTGCACACCACCGCGTAAATCCAAGCCTAATTTAACCGGTTTAGCACCCAGCTTTTTCAACCAGTTCGGACTCGCTGATTCCATCGCCATTGCGACGTTGTATTGTTCACCCAGCAAGGTATCAAGTACATTACGTGCACTTTGCTGTTGTGTTTTATCATGCAGTAAAACAATACGTTGATTGTTTTCTTGTTCTATCTGCTCAACTTTGATGCCCTGCCCGGATAACAAGTTAAATATAGTGGCGCTATCGGCCATCGGAACTGTTGTTGAAGTACCTTGTATATGCAGTGCTGCTTTCTCACCAAACCAGTTCGGTAACGCATTCAGGCCAAGAATGGCAATAATGAAAATAATTACCATATATTGCCATTTGGAGTAATGATTAATCTTTTTATGGGGTTGTTTCATAGGAACCTCAGCATGCGTTATAACTGGCGCATGCAGTAAAATAAAAGTATTTACCACTTGTCAAAAGTTTGAGCTGATTAAGCGACAGATCGGCTTAAAACGAAAATCAGGACAAGTGGTATTTAATAAATAAATTTACAATGTGGCTTTTGGATATATGCAGCTAAAGGTTGCCCTCAGATCCGCAAGCGTTGAGGTTAACTAAGGTGGTAGGTAATTTTAGAGGTATATAAACTATTACTGTCTTTCCAGCCAGAAAGGCGAGAGCTGTTATCTGAAAAGTTCATAAACCAGGGGGGAGGCTCCTGGGCTAATCTACTTTCATGATTTGCAAACACATCGAGCTGCGCAGTAAGCAACTGGTAAACCAATATATATTCAGGCGTTTGATTCAGGTTGCTGGTTAATACACTGGCACGAATAGTCGCGCGGATAGGTTGTGCAAAGTCGATAGATTTACTGTGACTTTCTGACAGTGGGTGCAGTTGCGTGTTATCTGCTGCTGATACTGAGGAAATAACGGTTAAGTCAAGGTGCGAATTTACTTTCGTACTGCTGATCAACGCTATCGTGTTTGCAGATTGCCACGATAAGTTTTGCTGCTCTTTTTCAGCAAAAGCCGACGTTGAGGCAAATAGAGTGATCAATAAAAGAAATATGCGCAACAATGTTAATTATGCTCAAGTAAGATAATAGTGGCGAGTATATCCGCTTTAATCTCTGTCAACAATATTTTTGAGAAAGTGAGAATCTGAACCGTATTTATATCTGTTTTTATATGTTGCTCTACTGAGTCACAGATCACCAAAAATAATTGCTTGATGACATTCAACCCAGATCGGATATTGTGCCATCACTTTAGTAAACATGCGGCTTTGTAAGTACTGCGTAAGCCAGGCCCTGACTAGTGGGTAAGGGGATTGTTGGTACCATTGCCTTTCTACCTTTGAAAACTGGCGAATAAATGGCATCAGCGCAATATCTACGAGACTTTCTTTCTCTGACATTAAAAATTGATGTTTGCTTAATTGCTGCTCTAATTCCTGGATATAAATTTCACAGGCTTGCCGGCACGCCATAAGGTTGCTCTCTCGATAGCGTTTTGCACATTTGTAGGTATCCAGCGCGGCGCTAAATTGAGTATCAAAGCGCTTAATAAATAACAACATATCAGTTAGCGCCTGCGGCTGCTGTTTCTCTAGTAAATCATGAGGATCGTTTGCAGATAATATGTACAGCATAATATCCAGACTTTCTACAATCACTTCCGAGGTCGATATCACCAGCAAAGGCACTGTGCCTTTGCTTGACAATGCAAGCATTTCTGGTGGTTTGTTGGATAATTTTATCTCACGTAATAATACCGGCTGCTTTGATTTGAAAATCGCAATACGCGCACGCATCGCATAGGGGCAATGGCGCAGGGAATAAAGAACAGGCAGAGTATTATGTGCTTCAGTCATTGGCTTATCGATGAAATTAATATTGAATTGTTTATGCGATCGCTGTCTTTAACATTAGCCGGCTAATCCAGAGTATATACCCAAATTACTTGAAGCTGCAGGCATCTGGCTACGACACTATATTTCAGCAGTGGTTAAAAATAACACTGCCCGGTGATTTTAAAATATACCGGTCGGATATATACGCATTAAATACAAATGTTAATTGTTTTAAAAAACTTTAAAAAAACCAGACTAAAAATGTTTTAAAAGTGAGTGGTTGACGTATACTGTAGCCGCGATAAAAAGCATAAGAATATAAATTTATTAAAGGAAAAAAAATGACTCCTATTGTTAAAAGTTTTCAGTATGGCGAACATACTGTCACTCTGGAAACGGGTGTAATTGCCCGTCAGGCAACTGCCGCTGTAATGTGTAGTATGGACGATACCTGTGTATTCGTTTCTGTTGTTGGTAAAGCGGATGATGGTGAAGCGCGTGACTTCTTTCCTCTTACTGTAAACTACCAGGAAAAAACCTATGCTGCGGGTAAAATCCCGGGTGGTTTTTTCAAACGTGAAGGTCGACCAAGTGAAGAAGAAACTTTAATTGCACGTCTTATTGACCGTCCAGTGCGTCCGCTTTTTCCTGAAGGTTTTAAAAACGAAGTACAAGTGATTGCAACGGTTGTTTCTATCAACCCTGAAGTTAATCCTGATATCGTTGCTATGATTGCAACCTCAGCCGCATTGTCTATCTCAGGTATGCCTTTTAAGGGGCCTATCGGTTGTGCGCGTGTTGGTTACAAAGAAGGTCAATACCTGCTAAACCCGACTAAAACAGAATTAGAAACAAGTGACTTAGACCTTGTTGTTTCCGGTACTGACAGCGCTGTCTTAATGGTTGAATCTGAGGCAGGTATTCTCAGCGAAGATGTGATGCTTGGCGCCGTGGTATACGGTCATGATGAACAACAAAAAGTGATCCAGGCTATCAAAGAGTTTGCTGCAGACGTAGCACGTCCAGCTTGGGATTGGGCTGCTCCGGTTCGCAATGAGGCATTAGATGCATTAATCGCAACTGAAGCACAAGCACGTTTTGAACAAGCTTATCAAATCAGTGACAAAGGCCAGCGTTACGATGCTGTTAAAGCGATCACTGCAGAAGTAAAAGAAAAACTATTAGCAGCTGATGAAACCTTAGATGCTAAACAAGTAGGTGAATACCTGCACGATTTAGAAAAAACTGTTGTACGTACGCGTATTATTAAAGGTGAGCCTCGTATCGACGGCCGTGATCCTGAAAGCGTTCGTGCTCTTGACGTTCGTACTGGTGTATTACCACGTACTCACGGTTCATCTTTGTTTACCCGTGGTGAAACACAAGCATTAGTTACAGCGACCCTTGGTACACAACGTGATGCACAAATCATTGACAGTCTGATGGGTGAGAAGAAAGATCATTTCCTACTACATTACAACTTTCCTCCATATTGTGTAGGTGAAACTGGTTTTGTTGGTTCACCAAAACGTCGTGAAATTGGTCACGGTCGTCTGGCTAAACGTGGTGTTTTGGCGGTTATGCCAACAGTTGAAGAGTTCCCGTACACAGTACGTGTAGTTTCTGAAATCACTGAATCGAACGGTTCTTCTTCAATGGCTTCTGTTTGTGGTTCTTCTCTTGCACTGATGGACGCAGGTGTACCGCTTAAAGCATCAGTTGCGGGTATCGCAATGGGTCTTGTTAAAGAAGGCGAAGAGTTCGTTGTTCTTTCTGATATCTTAGGTGATGAAGATCATCTTGGCGATATGGACTTTAAAGTAGCTGGTACTACTGAAGGTATTACTGCATTACAGATGGATATCAAAATTGAAGGTATCACACGTGAAATCATGCAAATTGCTTTAAACCAGGCAAAAGCTGCACGTTTACATATCTTAACAGTAATGGATCAGGCTCTTCCCCAGGGCCGTTCTGATATCTCTGAATTTGCACCACGTATTCACACACTGAAAATCAACACTGATAAAATCCGTGATGTTATCGGTAAAGGCGGCGCAGTTATTCGTCAGCTTTGTGAAGAAACCGGTACTACGATTGAGATTGAAGATGATGGTACAGTAAAAATCGCCGCAACATCGGGTGAGCAGGCTGAAGATGCAATCAACCGTATCAAAGCACTGACATCTGAAGTTGAAGTCGGCACTATCTACACAGGTAAAGTTGTACGTTTAGCCGATTTTGGTGCTTTCGTTAACATTCTTCCTGGTAAAGATGGTCTGGTACATATCTCGCAGATCTGTGAAGAGCGTGTACAAAAAGTTTCTGACCATTTATCTGAAGGTCAGGAAGTGAAAGTTAAAGTACTGGAAGTAGACCGTCAAGGCCGTGTACGTCTAAGTATTAAAGAAGCGGCAGAAAAGAAAGACGCACCTGCTGCTGAATAATCTTTCTTTAAACTGACTCTTAAAAGGCAAGC